>DASTBR010000067.1:0-8687 GCA_035711945.1 Dehalococcoidia bacterium | reverse complement strand
GTGGCCATGTTGAAGATCAAGCCGGGAATGAGGGCCGAGTTCGCCCGGCAGATGGAAGAAGTCGGACAGTCCGTTGAGTTCGCCTCCGGCTTCATCTCATCCCACATCTACTACCTGGACGACGATCCCGACGGCGCCATCCTCACCATCGTCTACGACTCAGAAGAGGCCTATCGCCAGACAGCCGAGTCGCCCGAAACGCACGAGAACTATCTGAAGTGGCGCGCGTATCTCGCCGAGGATCCCGTCTGGTACGACGGTCAGACCGTCCCCTTCCTCCGCTTCCGCTGAGCTAGGCCGAGACCGGCTCCCCGTAGCGCTTGCGCAGCTCCGTCTTCAACACCTTGCCCACGTAGCTCCGCGGCAGCTCGTCGACGAAGCTGACGTACTTCGGCGCCTTAAAGCTGGCGATGCGCTCTTTGGTGTAGGCAATGATCTCGTCGGCGGTCGCCGTCTCGCCCTCCTTGAGCACGACGATCGCCTTGACCTCCTCACCCCACTCCACATCCTCGACGCCGATCACCGCCGCCTCTTCCACCTTCGGGTGCGACTCGATGACCGCTTCGACCTCGCCAGAGGCGATGTTCTCGCCGCCGCGGATGATCATGTCCTTCAGCCGGCCGGTGATGAATAGATAGCCATCGTCATCCAGGTAGCCAACGTCGCCGGTGTGCAGCCAGCCGTCCTGGATCGCCTTCGACGTCTCGCCCTCCATCTTGTGGTAGCCCTTCATGATCCGCTCGCCCATCGCGCAGATCTCGCCTTCCTCGTTCGGCGCCAGGATCCCGCCTTCCTCGTTCATGATCACGACGGCTACGTCCGGCATCGCCTGGCCGACCGACCGCAGGCGCTGGTACTTCTTTTCCTTCTCTTCGTCGCTGCCCTCGATGCGATGGTCGTCAGGGCCAAGGAACGTCAGCGAGGACGTGCTCTCGGTCTGGCCATAGGCGTTCATCAGCCCTACGTTCGGCGGGAACACGTCAACGGCGTGCCGCACGACCTCGTAGGGCATCGGCGCGGCGCCGTAGGCAACCAGCTTCAACGAGCTCAGGTCCGTCTTGCCAAAGTCATCGTGCTCGATGATCCGCTTCAGCATCGTCGGCACGACGAAGGCGTGCGTGGCCTTTTCCTTCTGCACGAGGCTCAGCCAGTTGGCGGGGTCGAACTGCGGCGGCACGACCAGTGTGCGGCCGCCGAAAACGGCGGACGCCATCGTCGTCGCGCCGGCGATGTGATAGAGCGGCACCGAGAGCAGAGTGACGTCGTGAGGCTCCTCGGGCGAGGCCGGCTCCATCGTGTTCACGACATAGGTCGTGAAGTCGTGGTAGCTCAGCACCACACCCTTGGGCATGGCCGTCGTTCCGCTGGTGTAGATAAGGATCGTCGCGTCGTTTTCGTCGATCTCTGTGAAGAGCTCGTCGGGCGAGCCAGCTGCCAGCAGCGCGTCGTAGGTCGGCAGGTCATCGACCTTCGCGTCGTAGACGAACGTCTCGCGCAGCCCCGGCAGCTCACCCAGCTCGCGACACAGGTCGAGATAGCGCTCGCTCGCAAAGAGATAAGCCGACTCCGAGTTCGTGATCATGTAGTTGATCTCTTCGCGCTTCGCCCGGTAGTTAAGCGGAACCAGCGCACCTCCCAGCTTCGCCACCGCGTAGTACGTCTCAATGAACTGCGGCGAGTTCGTGGCCATAACCGCGACCGCCGTGCCTCGGCTTACGCCGCGGGCGGCCAACGCGTTGGCCAGCCGGTTCACCCGCTCAGTCATCCCCGCGAACGTGATGCGGTCCTTCTCGCCTACCAGGGCCTCGCGGTCAGGGACCACCGCCGAGGTGATCAGCAAGAACTCAGCTGTATTCATTCAGGCCGGAAAACCCCCTAGTCGCTGCGTTCATCGCGGAACGGCAGGCACTGATTGTTCAAGCCACCCCGCGGGACGTCGCCTTCTCCGCAGATCAGGCGTGCAGTGTCTACGCTAACTGAACCGTCGTCATCAACGTCAACGTCGAGCCGGTCCATGTCCCGCGGGCTCGGCCCGCGCAGCAGCGTTCCGTCAATCGCCCAGGCGCTTTCGTTGCAGTCGCCCCTGAAGACTCCTTCACTTTCTCCCACGACCTCGGTTGGCTCCCACGAGATGCGGCAGCCGCTACGGCGCGCTTCGGGATCCGTGTCGCGGTCATAGAGGGATAGAAAATCGCCGTTCTCAAGACGAACAAGGTAGTAGTTCTCCGATGAGAACCGAGTCACTGAGCCGAACTCGTACTGAATCGCGTTTCCCACGTCTTCCTCGCCCGACGGAGTAAGGAAAGCCAGGGACACCGCCGTGCCGATAATCAGGAACAGCACGGCGATCACCAGCACGACTATCGCCTTGATGCTCGGCCGAGGCTGTGACTCTTCGGCGGCGCCGTTGGTGCTGAAGCTCGCCATAAAGGCTATGCCCCGACGGAAGAGGCTATCGCCCGCTCTGCGGCGACCCCGCTGCTCAGGGTCGTTTCGCGGCTGATAGCCAGCGCCCGTTTGGCCGCGGCCAGAGGGCGCGCGGGGCGAGCGGCCAGCCGTGCAGCAAGTGCGTAGGCAGCCGACAACGTCTCCCCCGAGCCATCGACGAGGTCGGAGACAAGACCCGCCTTGAACGCAGCCTCGGCGTCGATCGGCAGGCCGCTCATGATCATCTGTCGCGCCAGCGAGCCACGGACGGTGCGCGGCAGGAGCTGTGTCCCACCCGCCGATGGTATGTAGCCCAGCCGCACCTCTGGCAGGCCGAACCTGGCGTCTCGCGTCGCCACCCGGAAGTCGCAGCAAAGGCTCATCTCGCAGCCGGCACCGAGCGCGTAGCCATGAACCGCGGCGACGAGTGGCTTCTCAATCGACAGCAGCAGGCCCCAAAGATCGCGTTCGCGCCGGCCGCGCCTTGACTCGACAAGTGATGGCGCGGTGCCAAACTCGCTGATGTCCGCGCCCGCGCTGAAAGCCTTGCCCCTCCCGCTGACCACTACAGCGCGAACATCGTCGTCATCTCGTATGGCCTGGAAGTAAGTCCAGAGCAGGTCGCGCATCTCGAGGTTGATGGCGTTCAGGCGATCCGGCCGGTTCAGAACAATCTCGGCGATGGCGTCGGTCTTCCTGTAAAGGACAAGCTCCTCGGCACCCGTCATTGGCTATTTCCAGTCAGGCTTGCGCAGGCGGCTCCGGCTCTTGTTCTCGTGGGTTTTGGCGAGGTCGGCGTTGAGCTTTTCGGTCAGCGCAGCCATCGGTTCTGAGTTCGGCCGCATCTCTTCCGAACGCCAGCGCCGCAGCGCGGCGCGGTCCTCCTCGCTGAGCTTCGCCTCATCCAGAACGCTGCGCGCAACGTGGGAAAGCAGGACCCATGCTTCTTCGCTCGTCAGCTCGACCTTCATCCGCGCTGCCCGCTCGTCGAAACGTAGCGTCCCTTCCGCTTGATCAGCTTGCGCTGCCGCTCATCCATCTCCTGGCCCAACGCGTCGTTGAAGGCGATGGTCAGGTCTGACATCTCAACGGTCCCGCTGGCGTGGTCGCTGCGCCACGTGCGCAGCTTCGCCTTCCCGTCGGCGCTGAGATCAGCGTTGTCGATCATCTGCGAGACCAGCAGATTCATCAGCCCGTTAGCGTCCTCAGTCTCGAGCGTTATGAATGCCAAGCATCCCTCCGTACACAAGTGGGTAGATTCCGATGGTACGAAGGGACAGAGTCAGCCGCTAAACTTCGGTGTCGTCCAGCTTGAGGATGTACTCGCGACCGCAGGCTCGACAGCGATGTGTCGGCACGTCGGGGGCCGGCAGGCAACAGCCGCCGAGCTGAATATCACCGCTGTCGAGTCCTGCCTGCACCTCCTCGGAAAAAGAGGGAAAGCCCCACAGGATTTCGGCCAGCCGTCCGCCGCAGTCCACGCAAGGCCCGCCCTCGCCGAGCATGCAGATGACAGATTCCTGTTCAATCGTTTCCGCGTTCATAGGTCGTTGATAGCTCGCAAGGGCGACAGTTCCTGTCGCTATTCGCCGCGGAAGTTGGGCTCCCGCTTTTCGATGAAGGCCTCGACGCCTTCGGCGCGGTCCTCGGTCGTCTGCAGGATCATCGTCAGGTCGGTCTCGTAGCGGAGCGCCTGCTCCAACGGCAGCTCCATCCCGCGGTTGACCGCTTCCTTGGCGTAGCGCTCGGCCAGCGGTCCGCGCTCGGCGATCGCCTGGGCCAGCTCCATCGCCCGACCCTCCGCATCGTCGCTTACCTCGCTGACCAGTCCGGCCGCCAGCGCCTCGGATGCGTCGACCTCCTCCCCGAGGAGGATCATTTTGTTGGCCAGGGTAGGCCCTGCCAGCCTTGGCAGCCGCTGCGTAGCGCCAGCGGAGGGCGTCCGCCCGGCGCCGACGTGGTCGCAGCGGAACCGTGCGTCTGGCGACGCCACGCGGACGTCGCAGGCCAGCGCCAATTCCAGCCCCTCTTCAAAACAGTTACCGCCGATCGCCGCGATCACCGGTTGAGGAACGGCCGCGCAGGCCTCGACGAGCGGTCGGGCGTCAACGCCTGGCTCGAAGCGCCACTGCGGGCTGGTCAGAACGACCGCGCGCACATCGCGGTCGTCGGTCATCGCCTGCAGCATTGTCGTCAGTTGCGCCGCAGCCTGGTTGTCGAGGATCCGGCGGCCGTACAGGACCTTGACGTGAGCCGGCTCGCCCAAGCGTCAGTCCTCCTTGTTGGGGACGACGAGCACAGGGACCTCCAGCCTGCGCAGGAGGTCGCTCGTCACGCTACCGAACACGAAGCGCTTGAAGCCGCCTTCACCCTTCGTCGTCATGACAACGAGGTCCGCCGGCAGCTGCTCGACGAGCGAGGCGAGAATCTCCACTGTCGACCCGTGTTGGACCGAGTACTCCAGCTTGGCGACGTCGCCCTTGATCCGGTCCGCTACCTCCTTCAGGTAGCTCTCCACCTTCTCGTGCTCGGCTTCCATCGCCTGTTCGTAGACGCCGCTGCTGACGCTGGCGGCAGCAAGTGACGGATCAGCGATTGGCACGGCGCCCGCGGCAAGAGCCGACATCTCGAAGACTCTGACCAGGTGCAGCGTCGCCTCGAATTGCTTGGCGATCGCGGTCGCGTGCGGCAGCGAGTGTTCAGACAACTCCGAGCCATCAAGCGGGACGACGATCTTCGCGTACATGCCGCCATTCTATGACCAGTTGCCTGCGCGGCCCCGTTTGCCCCTTGCCGGGCAACCCTTGAACCTAGATTCATGACCATCCCTGCCCCCCATGGCGGTACCCTGGTCAACCGCGTCCTCTCTGGGGACGAAGCCAGGTCCGCCGAACAAACTGCTTCCAACCTCAAGAAGGCGCCCATCGGTGAGCGCGTCCAGGCGGACCTCGAGCTCATCGCCATCGGTGGGCTGAGCCCGCTAACCGGCTTCATGGGCCAGGCCGATTACAGGGCTGTCGTCGAAGAGATGCGCCTCGCCAACGGCCTGCCCTGGACGATACCCGTCGTCCTCGACGTCGATGCCGAGACGGGCAAGTCGCTCGAGAACGGCGAACGCCTCGCCCTCGTCGACGATGGTGGCCAGGTTGCCGCCGTCCTTACCGTCGACGACGTTTATTCCTTCGACGCGAAGAACGAGGCCCGCAAGGTCTACCGCACCGACGAGGATGCTCACCCCGGCGTCGCCGCAGTCTACGCCCGCGGCGAGATGCTTGTCTCAGGTCCCGTCGACGTCTTGCGCCTCCCCGAACATGACTTTCCGGAACTGCGCCTGAAGCCGGCCGAGACCCGGGCCGCCTTCGCCGAGAAGGGCTGGCAGACCGTCGTCGGCTTTCAGACGAGGAACCCGATCCATCGTGCCCACGAGTACCTGCAGAAGGTCGCGCTCGAGATTGTCGATGGGCTGCTCGTCCATCCACTGGTCGGCGCGACCAAGTCCGACGACATCCCGGCGGACGTTCGCATCCGCTGCTACAAGGCACTGCTCGAGAACTATTACCCGAAGGACCGCACGCTGCTCTCGCTGCTGCCGGCCGCCATGCGCTATGCTGGCCCGCGCGAGGCGATTTTCCACGCCCTCATGCGCAAGAACTACGGCTGCTCACACTTCATCGTCGGCCGCGACCACGCCGGAGTCGGCAGCTACTACGGCACGTACGATGCCCAGAAGATCTTCGCCGAGTTCGATCCAGCCGCCCTCGGGATCACGCCGCTGATGTTCGAGAACAGCTTCTACTGCCGCGCCTGCGAGGGAATGGCAAGCAACAAGACCTGCCCGCACGACGGCGACTCGCGCGTCATCCTCTCGGGAACGCAGGTGCGCGAGATGCTCGCGCGCGGCGAGGAGCCGCCCCACGAATTCACGCGCTCAGAGGTCGCTCGGGTCCTTATCGAGTCGATGCGCCGCTAGGCTCGGGAGTCGCGACTGCGATCGTATCCCCGACCCTGATCTCGCCGCCCTTGACGATCGCTGCCCGCAGGCCGCCATGGTCGACGAGCGCCCTGAGCACGCCGGGCTGGGTCAGCGATTCGAGATGAGCGCAGGGGTGGTTCAAGCGCACTCCCCGGCACTCGACGTTGCCGACGCGGAAGGTGGTGTCGACGAGGGCGTTGAGATCGATGCCGCGCGTGACAACATTGCGGCGGCTATCGCCCAGCTCGAAGGGTATGCCGCCGGCAGCGACGCCCTCGATGGCTTCGGCCTCGATCAGCGTCAGGTCATGGCCGGGATCCTCGTGCGGATCGTCCGCGGCGAAGTAGCGGTCGCCCTGCAGACCGCGGCCCTCGATCGCCACAGCGGCGTCGACCGAGCGGCCGGGCTTGCTTTCCTCGGGGTAGATGAAAATGGCGGCGACGTGTGCTTGAGCCATTGTGCTCATAGCCTAAGGAGTGGAAATAAAGGACAGCAAATTGACGGAAGAGACCAGGACCTCCCCCAGGGTCGCGGCCCAGCCCAGCTATAACGAAAAGCCGCTGCGGGTCACGCCCGACGACCTCTGGACGCGCGCCAACGCCGGCGAAGTGCTGCCCGGCGTCATGACGCCGCTCAACTGGGCCTACAGCGAAGACGACTTCGACGAGCTGTTTGGCGCCTCCTACAAACGGATGGGCGCCCATCAATTCAACGAGGGCAACTTCGTCCAGCTCCTTTATGGCCGCGTCTATTTCAACTTCGGCCTCATGGCCTCCGCGCTGATAGAGTTCGGCGCACCAACCGGTGACTTCATCTCGAACGTCGGCGGGCCAGGCACCGAGGTCGAAGAGGGACTCTTCCCCGACCAGGGCTTCCGCCCGCTGCGCATGCTCAAACACCTGCCGGGCATCGTCAGGCAATGGTTCTGGATCAGGGGCCTGCAACGGCGCTTCAAGAAGCAGGTCGCCGAGAGCGAGGCCAAAGTGCTCGAGCTACGCAAGCTCGACCTGCGGAGCATGTCAGACGGCGAGCTGGCCGACTTCGGTGAGTCGCTCGAAGAGCTGCTGATGCCTCGCCTGATGCTGCTGATGGACGCCCAGGGCAACGTCTTCGCCCAGATGGCTTTCGTGCGCTACATGCTCAAGCGCTGGCTCGGCGACGAGGACCTCGTTAATGACCTGATGACCGGAATCTCCGGGGTGAAGACGGCCGAGGCCAACATCGAGCTCTGGCGCATCGCGCGCCGCGCCCGCACCAACGAGCGGGCGCGAGCGATCATCGAGGCGTCGTCGCCCGATGAGCTGCTGCCCGCGCTGGAGGCGGAGCCCGCCGCAGCGTCGCTTGCCGCGGAGCTTCACGACTACCTTCGTGACTACGGCCACCGCGCCGCCGACGAGCTGGAGGTACGCAACCCGCGCTGGGTCGAGCGTCCGGGGCCGCTGATGTCGGCCTTCCGTGGCTACGTGCTGGCCGGCGAGGACCTCGACCCCGAGGAGTTCGAGAAGCGCCAGCTCGCGAAGCGCCTCGAGGCCGAGGCCGACGTCAAGCGCCGGCTGACCGGCGGACTGGCCAAGTTCCTTCCCTGGCGCTGGCTGGTCTTCCGCACCACGCTGCGCGAGGCCCAGGACTACCTACCCCTACGCGAGAACCCCAAGTTCTATCTGCTCAAGCTTTCGCTTTACGCGCGCTATGCCACGGTCGAGCTGGCACGGCGCTGGCAGGCCGCGGGTTACCTCGAGACCGAGGACGACATCTTCTTTCTGCGGATTGAGGAGTTCCGCGAGTTCGCCCGGCTGACCGACGAGAAGCGTCCGGCCCGCATGACCGAGCTGAAGCCGCTGATCGCGGCCCGTCGCGCGGAGTGGGAGTCCTACAACTGCGTTGAACCGCCGATGGTCCTGCGCACCGAGGAGCTCGACAAGCCACTCGCGGAGCTCGCGCCGGAAGCAGCAGCTGAGCCGGTTGCTTCCACGTTGAAGGGAATCGCCGCAAGCAAAGGCGTCGCCACGGGAAAGGCACGCGTAATCACCGATCCGTCGCAGGGCGGGCTGGAGGCGGGCGAGATCCTGGTCGCGCCGTTCACGGACCCGGGCTGGACACCGTTCTTCCCGCTGGCCGCCGCGATCGTCATGGATCTGGGCGGGATGCTGTCGCACGGGGCAGTGGTTGCGCGGGAGTACGGGATCCCGGCAGTCGTCAACACGCGGCTGGCGACGAAGCAGATCAAGACCGGGCAGATGATCACGGTGGACGGGCTGGCCGGCACTGTGACCATCGACGGCGCCTG
>DASTBR010000066.1:0-5091 GCA_035711945.1 Dehalococcoidia bacterium | reverse complement strand
TCGACAATCGAGGGTTGTAGGGATCGGCGCAGACCTGGTCGAGCTTGCGCGTGATCCGCGCCTTCGCCTTGCGATCAAGCCGACCCAGGTAACGCTCTGCACGAGCGCTCATTCTGAGCTGGTAATTCACACTCCGTGCTTGTCGCGCAGCTGCTCACGCGTGAAGTACTCACCGCGCTTTATCTCCTCGCGGCCCGCACGGAACTCTTTGAGCTCTTCGTCACTGAGCGTGTCGGGATCGTTCTTCATGCTGAGGTAATCGAGAAGGTCTTCTGCCTCCTCTTGTGTAAGCCCGCTGACGAGCCTGTCGATCTGCTCTTTGGTCTCACGCTGAATCGTCACGTGACGAGTTTAGGACAGGGACGCGTCCTTCCCACAGATTAACCGGCGCGTAACGTAAATCATCGCGATAGGCACGGCCTATCGTTCAGGATCAGAGTGACGAAGTTAGATGATTTGTAAGACAGACAAGGAAAGCATGAGAAGCATTTTTGAACGACTGGCGAGCCTGACGAGCTTACCCTCGCCGCGCACGGACCACCGGCTCTGTGACAGCGGCGACCACTGCTGCGGCAGTGAGATCCGCTTCTGGTCGACGATGTTCGGCCAGCTCGCCGGCCGCGAGCTTACCCTGCGCGACCCTATCAGCGGTTAATCACGGTAGCCACGCACAGCAGGCGGTAGAATCCGCCACGTGCGGCAGACCTTGCTCTTCGCTCCCGAGTCCTGGATGTCCGCCCAGGTTTGCGAGAGCCTCCCCGGCATCAGCTCCGCTCTGACAGAGCTCCGCCGCACGATGGACATTGCCATTTTCAGGTGGCCGTGCACTGCCGGCGGAGTCCCGGCCGGACCTTCGTGGCGGGAAGTTGCAGAAGCCATGGCCGACACCATCGAGGCAGAGGCTGCAAATCACGGCCGCCCGGTGACTCTGCTCGCCATGCCCGACGCCGCGCCACTGTTCATCGCCGCGATCCCAGGCCACGAGGCCAGCGTCGCCGGGTTCATCTCGGCATCGATCCACTTCTCGAACGGCACCCTACGCGCTCTCGGTATGACTGCCATGGTCGATTTCCTCAACTCGGCGGCCAGGACCAGCGAGGCCGCGGAGGAACCCTCTGGCTCCCACGCCCGGCGCTTCCTGCGCTTCGCCATGGACGAGGGGTCGGAGGAGGACATCGAACAGGCAGCCGCCCACGTCGACGCGACGATCGACTGGGGCTGCTGGGACAGCTTCTTCCAGACCTACCACGAGGGTTTCAACCTCATGGCTCTCTCGCCGCTGCCGGTGGTGCCGACCCTCTATCTCGACCCGCCGAGCAAGGTCTACGCCGGCGGCGAGAAGGTCGCCGTCTTTACAAGGCTCTTCCCCCACGCGGAGGTCCAGCAGCTCACCGACTGGCCCGCGCGGCTACAGGACGCTAACAGCGGACACGAGCTGGCCGGCAAGGTCATCGCTTACCTTCGACGCGACGCCACGAGGAAGCGCCGCTAGAGATCGAAGAACACCCAGTCCGTTTGCAGGCCGAGCATCACCTGGCCCATCGACTCGAAGCGAGTCGCCGAGCACAGGGCATGCTGCGTGATGGTGTGCACGTCGCGGAAGTGCCTCGCGAAACGATGTTGCTCCTCACGTACACCGCTGCTGCCCACCGCGGCATGGATGTGATCGACAGCCTGTGCCGCGCTGTCCGCGGCGGTCGAACCGGCGAGCTGGAGATGAAGCCGCTGTTTCGTTGTCGGCCGCTCACCCTTTAACGCCGATGACCAGGCGTCTTCGAGCGCGGTGTAGAAATAGGCGCGGGCGGAGCTGAGAAGCGCCTCCGCCCTTGCCAGGTGCATGTGGACGACCCCGCGGTCAACCGGGCGCGTCTGCTGCATGGCAGGGATCTTCGCCTTCGCAAGCTCGACGGCTTCATCGATCGCCGACCGGGCGATCCCAAGTGCCACCACGGCGTTCCCCAGGACGAGCGGCAGGATGCCCAGCTTGTAGAGCGGCCCATGGAAAGCGGAGCCGACATCGTCGAAGGGTCGCATGAATCCTGCCCGGGAGGCGGGTACGAAGATGTCGTCGACGGCGATGTCGTGGCTGCCCGTGCCACGCATCCCCAGGGGATCCCAGTTCTCGATGATCTGGGCTTCGTCGGCGGGGTAACAGACGACGAGCATTGCCGGGCCGTGCTCGGTCATCTCGGGCTGGCCATCCTTCATGAGAAGGGCGGGATCCATGACCCACGTGGCGTGCTGGCATGCGGAAACGAACGGCCAGCGGCCCGTGAGACGGTAGCCGCCTTCGGCCGGGGTTGCGGACCCTGGCGGGTTGAAGCCGCCAGCGATGACAGCGTCGGGGTTGCTGAAGATCTCGCGAGCACCCTCGTCCGGCAGCAGGGCGGCAGTGATTGGGCCGTCGACCGCTGTGATCTGAAGATTCCAGGCGGCTGCGCTGTCGATCTCAGAAATTCGCTCGATGACCTCAAAACCACTGACAACGTCAACCTCGAGGCCGCCGAGCTCCTGTGGCACGAACATGCGCAGCAGACCAGCATCGACCATCGCATCAAAGACCGGGCTCGAGAGGCGGCGATTCTGTTCGGCCTCCTCGGCGTGCTTCCTGATGACTGGCGCCAGGTCGTCCACCGTACTGAGGAGGGATTTGGTTGTTTTGCTGGGAGTGAGGGTTGAAGTAGTCATCCTGACCTCCGAATTGATGCCTCGTTTTCCCTGAAGTCTCAGTCCTAATGCAGGACTCGACGTTACACTCCAGCGAGGCTGTCCCAAGATCGTGACAAGAACAGGACAGCCAGCCGAATCCCGGGCTGGACTAGAATCGCCGCGGACTCCAGCAGTATGCAATTTATTCGTCTGTCGCTTCTTGGTGGGATCGAGTGCGTCACCGGCGGGGGCGACGAGGTCAGGTTCCCAACCCGCAAGGTACGAGCACTGCTGGCCTACCTCGCGTCGAATCCCGACCGTCACCACAGCCGCGAAAAACTGGCCAGCCTTCTCTGGGGCGACAGCCCGGACGAGATCGCGCGGGGCAATTGTCGCAAGGCCGTTTCGCGTCTGCGACAGGCCCTGCCCGCTGACTGCCGAGATTGCATCGTTGCCGACTCCCTCAGCATCTGTCTACGGTCGGACCTCGTCGAGGTAGATGTCGCCCTCTTCGAACACCTCGCCGCCTGTGGGACGCCCGAGACACTGGAGCGCGCTCTCGCACTCTATCGTGGCCCCTTCCTCGAGAGCTTCGAGGACTGTGGCGAGGAGTTCGAGAACTGGCTGCTGACTGAGCAGCGACGCCTTGAGGAGGTCCTGCGGGATATCCTGCAACGTCTGCTCGACCACTACCTGGCGACTGGCGGGATCGACCGTGGCATCCAGATCGCCTTGCGCTTGCTCGCCATGGATCCCCTGCAGGAGGGCGTACACCGGACACTGATGCGCCTGTATATGTACCAGGACCGGCTCGGCTCGGCGCTGGACCAGTACAACCGCTGCCGCGAGATCCTGGCCAGCGAGCTCGGTGCGAGCCCTTCGGCCGAGACGGAGCGGCTGCGACAGGAGCTGGTGAAGATCTCCACGTCCGGGAGCGAAAGCACTCTTCCCAACGAGGACGACATGCCCGAACGGGGCGGGATCGCCGATGCGCTTTCAATCGACAAACTGCGTCGCAGGCGGCGAGACAACGGCCGTCCGTCCGTCGTTGTCCTGCCATTCAACGAGAGCGGCCAGCGAAGCCACCACCTTGGTACCGGCATCGCCGAGGATATCGCGGTCGAGCTGGGACGCTTTCATGCCGTTGATGTCATCGCTCCGCTGAGCGCGGTGAGCTATACGGGCGTCCCGTCCGAGCAGGCGGGGGCCGAGCTCGCGGCAGATTTCGTCCTGACCGGCAGTCTGCGGCTGCGTGAGCAGAGTGTGCGCCTGACCGTACGCCTCGTGGAAACGGCGAGCGCCCGTCAGATCTGGTCTGAAATATTCGAATGCGGAATCGCTGACCTGTTCGACACGCAGGACCGAATCGTGCAAAGAGCGGTGCATTCATTGCTCGGTGGGCTTGAAGCGGCCGAGCTCGAAGAGGCGAGACGCAAGCGGCCTGAGGAGTGGCAGGCATATGACCTCTGGTTACAGGGGTCCAGCGCCTTGAGGCGAGCTGACCTCAACGGAATTCGCGAAGCGCGACGGTTCTTCGAGCAGGCCGTGGCGAAGGACCCGAACTTTGCGCGCGCCTACGTCGGGCTGGCTATCGCACGTCTCAACGAGTGGGCCTGCTTCTCATGGAACCACTGGGGATTCCTGCAGGAGGAGGCGCTGGCCCTCGCCCAAAGGGCGGTGGAGCTTGACGAGAGGGACCATCGCGCGCATTGCATGTTGGGGGTCGCTCGACTCTTCGGCGGCGATTACGACGGCGCCCAGCGCGATGTAAACCGAGCGCTCGAGCTCAACTCGAACGATTCCGATGTGCTGGCGCATGCTTCAGTCTGTCTGGCCATGCTCGGCGAGCATGAGGCCGCGGTAGAGACGGGACGTCGAGCGCTTTACCTGGCGCCGCATCGGCCGGAGTGGTACGTGGGGCTCATCGGCAACGCTCTCTTCACCGGCCGGGAGTACGAGGAGGCCATCGAAACAATGCTGCAGGCGCCCCAGGCGTTGTGCGACACGCCCGCCTTTCTTGCCGCCTCGTACGCGCAGATGGGCCAGGCGAAGGACTGCCGACCTTACCTCGAGGTTATGAACCGCCACCAGCGGGTCCAGCTTGGGCGCGGCTGGTTTCCCGAGGAAACCAGCTGCATCGACTGGGTGCTCGGGATGAATCCATACCGTGAGCCCAGCGACGTGGAGCACCTGGTCGGCGCGCTGCGCAAGGCCGGCTTCGATTAGAGCCTTTCGGTTGGTGTCGCATCGCCACGGCCTCATAGACCCGCCGTGCTTGCGCGTTTGTCGCCGAGACAGCACCTTCGGAAGATGCTGCCTTTAGAGGGTTACAAGGTTCTCGATCTGTCGCGCCTAGCTCCCGGGCCGTTCTGCTCGATGGTCCTCGGCGACATGGGAGCCGACGTGTTGCTCGTGGAGGCGCCAGCCGGCGCGATCGGGCCG
>DASTBR010000065.1:0-12546 GCA_035711945.1 Dehalococcoidia bacterium | reverse complement strand
GCTGCTCCGTCGCCTCGTGCTGGCCCGCTACGAGGGCGCCATCGACGATGGCTTCGTCCAGCGCATCGAGTTCTACCGCTGGCTGGTGCCTTTCCATTTGCTGAACTACGGCCTCTATTGGGGTGGCGGACAATCGGCTGTCGACCGAGGACTCCGCGAACTGATGGCCAGCGTCGGCCTTTCTTGAGACGCCTAGAACGCCCTGCTGTCCCACAGCGTCTCGGGTTGATCGTTCACCTTGTTCTCGAACCGTGCCATAACGAAGAGCGCATCAGACAGCCGGTTCAGGTAGGGAAGCACGAACTCACCTACTGCTTCCACGCGCGACAGCCCGATCGTCCGTCGCTCGGCTCGTCTGCAGATTGTGCGCGCCACGTGTAGCTGGCTGGCACCCGCTGTACCGATAGGCATCACGAAGCTCTTGAGCGGCTCCAGCTGTTCGTTGAGCTCATCGATCAGCTTTTCCAGCTTCTTGACATGCCGGGACTCGATCCGCGGCACCGCGAGTCGTTGCTTGTCAGCCTCAAGGATGGCGAGGTCTGACCCGAGGTTGAAAAGCTCCTGCTGGACAACTCCCAGAGCCGACTCCAGCCGTTCGTCCAGTCCACAGGTCAGTGCCACACCGATCGCCGAGTTGAGCTCGTCGACCGCGCCGTAGGCCTCAATGCGCGCCGAGTCTTTCGGGACCCGCTGACCGCCGCCCAGCGCTGTTTCACCTTTGTCCCCGGCCCTGGTGTAGACGCGGTTGATCCGTACCACCGGCCCTCCCTTAAGTACTCCTCGCGCTGATAGACCCTGTCCGGACCTGCTCCTAAATTAGATGAGTCGCATGACAGAAGCCCCTTCCCCTCCGAGCCGTTTCTGGCTCGTCGTGATGATCGCCTGCCTCGTAATTGCAGTCGTTTCGGCTGTCACGCTGGTGGTCCTGCTTCTCACCGATGATGACGAGGGAGTTCCCGACGCCATACCGCTTGTCGGAGACGACGACGATAGTGACTTCGAGCGCCCTGTCCTCGAGTTCACCGAACTGGAGGACGGCGACACGGTTCCCCTCGAGCCACAGGGCATCGAGGTACGAGTCACCCATCCCGTCGGCGTCGACAGCGCGCAGTTCTACATCGAGGGCACCACACAGATCTTCACCGCTGCCGGCGGTGGCAGCACCGACACGACGGTCCAGTTCCCGTTTGTTCCCGAAGAGCCCGGCGAATACACCCTGGTCGCGGAAGCCACGGCCGTGGACGGCACTGCTGCCGAGCCGATCGACGTCACTATCACTGTCGAGGAGGGCCCCGCCGAGCCCGACGCCGAGCCAACGCTTACAGCGACGCCAACCGCCAGCTAGCTGCGACTGCGACGATCTCGTCTTTCTGTCGAACATTCCTTAGAGGGCCGCTGTTGTACGACCGCGACCCCGGAGTGTTCGCACATGCAGAACTGGCCGCTGCCGTTCCTGGCCATACTGGCCGTTTTCTCGCTGCTCTTCGCTGCGCCTGCGGCCGCTGGCCCGTCGGGAGCCGAGATCACCTCCGTCGATACGATGCAGTACCCGCTGGTGACCCTCAGCGTACCCATCGTCGATGAGGCGGGCCATCCGGTCACCGGCCTGGCCGCCGAGAATTTCAGCATTTCGCAGAACGGCGCCCCCGCCACGATCGAATCGGTGGAGGCGGCCGTTGACACGGATGTCGGCGCTGGAGTCGTCGTCGTCATCGATATCAGCGGAAGCATGGCTGGCGCGCCGATCGAGGCAGCCAAGGCCGCCGCCATCAGCTTCGTGGGCTCGCTATCCTCCGCCGACCTGGTGGCGGTCGTGGCCTTCTCCGACTCGGTTCAGCTAGTTCAGCCGTTTACGGCAGACAAGGCGGCCGCAACAGCCGTAATCCAGGGACTGTCCGTCTTC
Source organism: Dehalococcoidia bacterium (assembly GCA_035711945.1). Classification (GTDB taxonomy): domain Bacteria; phylum Chloroflexota; class Dehalococcoidia; order WHTO01; family WHTO01; genus DASTBR01. Next base: position 10,643 of record DASTBR010000065.1, on the reverse strand, counting down.
GGTGACACAGCCCTCTTTGGGGCCGCCAACCAGTCAGTGGACTTCGCCCTCCAGTCAGGGTTGACGCGGCAGGCCGTTGTCTTGCTCAGCGACGGCGCCAATGACGACCCCAATGGCGGCCCGCCACCAGACCTCGTCCTCGCTCATGTTGCCGAGGTAGGGATCCCGGTTTTTGCCGTGGCTTTGGGCGCGGGCGCTGATGCCACCTTTACTCAGCAGCTGGCGGACGCCTCCGGCGGCGCCGCCTACCGCGCTAACACCCCATCGGAGCTCTCGGGTCTCTACCAGGAGATGGCGCAGCGCCTCAACAGCGAATACATCATCCGCTACCGCGCCCCACACGGCGTGGGTGAGCAGACTATTTCGGTCACGGCAGAGGCCAACGGCGCCCGCTACGCAGCCGAAACCAGGATCGACGTCCTCTGGTCGGCGACCTCCGAGGAGGGCGGTCCTCGCGTACGCCTGCCAGAGTTCAAGCCGGGCTCAACCGTCGACAACGACCTGCTGATGGCGCCCGCCATCGAGTCCGCAGCCGCCCTCACGGGCGTCACCATGTCGATCGACGGAACCTCTCGCCAGGTTCTTGGCACAGAGCCGTACGAGTTCGCTGTTCAGCCAGCGGCCTTGGCCGTGGGCCGCCACGCGATCGCCTTTGAAGCCCGCGACGAAAACGGCGGCGTCGGCCTGTTTGAGGTTGTGGTCGAGATACCAGACGTCGCCCCAAAGCTTTCGATCACACCCGAGCCCGGTGCGACGCTTAAGCCGGGTGACCCTATCGCCATTGAGGTCCTGGCTCAAGGAGCCTCAGCCGATTCGGTGGTTGTCACGGCTGACGGCGAAGAACACCAGCTGTCTGAGCCACCGTTCGTGTTTGAAGTTCCGGGCGATCTCGCCGAGGGCCCACAGCAGATTGAGGTCGCGGCCGAGCTTGACGGTGACGAGGTTACAGCCGGCTATGAGTTTGACCTCGCACCAGCTGGATCATCAGGCAACACCGTCGTCTACGCGGCTGCAGGCCTGCTCGCCGTTCTTGTGCTCGTTGCTGCCTACGTCCTGTTGCGCCGCCGGCGCAGGCAGCGGCAGCTGCGCAAAGAACAGGACTACGTCCCCGGCATGCGCGACGGCCTGGAGCCGCTTGTCGCTGCGCCCGCCTCCGAACCTCGAGAGTTCGAGTCGCGCGGGCTGCGCGCTCGGCTGCGCGTGACTGACGGACCACTCGCCGGCCGCATCTTCTTCCTCGGCAATGGCTCAGGCGTCATCGGTACTTCAGCGGACGCGACCGTACAGATCGACCTTGCGGGGTGGGAGACAGCGCCAGAGCTGATTCGAATCTGGTCCCGCGACGACAAGTACATGTTCCACCAGGTCGCGCCGGGCAACGTTACTGTCGCCGGCCGTGAGGCCCGCTGGGCGATACTCGAGAGCGGCGACGAGATCCGCATCGATCAGCACGTCTTCGTCTTCGAGCTGCCGGCTACCGGGCCGCAAAGCGGTCCGCTGGCGGCGGGTAGTCCCGCCTAGCTCGACCTGAGACCGGACGGAATTTACAAAACAGCCTAAAGTTTCCACCCCTCGCTCCGACTATCACAGCGAATGGTCAGCAATCCCGCTTGGGTCGCGTACTCGTGTGGGACTGCCGCCAATCACATTCGAGTCCTTCCCAAGAAGGACGCAAGTCCTTCCACGAAGGACCGAAGGAGGTGATGGGCTGGAGAAGTTTCGAGACAGCGCAGGTCGCTGAATCCCGCCTGCTGTGGCGCCCGCCAAGGCGTCCCTGGTCGCCGAGGCAAAGGCGCGGAACGTAAGAGGCAACCGGCCTGGCGGCAACAGCACCGGGAGCCGAAGCAACCCCACCCATCGGTAGCAAAAGGAGACACCAAGCAAATGACGAACCTGTTCTACAGCCTGATTTCCAAGCTGCAGGGTCAGAAGGGCCAGGGACTGGTCGAGTACGCCTTGATCATCGCCCTCGTCTCGGTCGTCCTGGTCGCCGCTCTCGGCTTCCTCGCGGATGACATCGAGGCCGTGTTCACCGACATCGGCGACACGATGGCCGGCGGCGCCCCCGCCTAGCCCGCCAGGTAACACAAAGGGGCTGGGCGCCATGCCCAGCCCCTGGATTCTCCACCCCGAGAGCGAGTAAGTGCATGCGTCGAAAGCGTCACCCAGGCAAGGACAAGGAATCAGGGCAGGCTATAGTCGAGTTTGCCATCGTTCTGCCTCTTCTGCTGATCCTCCTGTTCGGTGTTATCGACTTCGGCAGGGCCTTGCAAACCTACATCACGATCAACAACGCCTCCCGCGAGGGGGCCCGTTTGGGCGCCATCAACCCCGAAGCTGACATCGAAGGAAAGGTGCGCGATGCAGCTGGTGCGTTCGACAACGACTCATTGACGGTCGCCGTTGACTTCCCCGACGGTGAGGCGTCCGGTGAGTCAGTCGTCGTCGACGTCGACTACGAATACTCGTTCATCACGCCGCTCGGTTCGTTCGTCGAGTCGCTCGCCGGCACATTGACCCTCGGTACCTCTTCAGACATGCGCATCGAGTAGCAGCGCCAACGGCTGCGCTACAAATCCCCACCAGTCACTACACTTCGTCATCCCGTCCTCCTTGGAACTGAATTGTCGTCGGGCTCTGCCGATGATCACCTCAGATACAGAGCCGTAACCCTGGAGGACCTTCGATGGCAACAACCGTTGCTGCACCACGTCAGCGTTCGAACCGACCCATTCTTCTGCTTGCCCTGGTCTTCGGACTGATCACGGCTGGACTTGCTTACCTGGCTGTGACGCAGGCAACCCAAGACGAGTCCGCTGGGTCGAGCTCGAGTTCTTCGTCCGCGCAGCTGGCCTCCGAGACCGTTGTGGTCGCTGCTGTGGATATACCGGCCCGAAGCGTCATTACCCTCGACATGCTCGAAGCCAGGTCCGTCCCGGTCGACGCTCTGCAGCCCGGGTCTTTCACCGCCACCGAAGACGTGGTCGGCAGCGTTGCGGTATATCCGACTCCGGCCGGGCACCAGGTGCTTGCTGCAAACGTCTCGGAATTTGGCGCCGAAGCTGCACTTTCGTACATCATCCCGGAAGGCCACCGCGCCATCGCGGTCAACGCCACGGCCGTCAAGGCAGTTGGCGGATACATTTTGCCGGGCGACTTTGTCGACATCATCGGCCTCTTCGCCTGGACCGCCAACGATCAGATCGTCGTCACCAGCACACTCGCCCAGGATTCGGAAGTTCTGGCGGTTGAACGCGTAACAGAGCTGCTGGAACTTGAAGAGGGTGTCGATGGCGGACCTCCTCTCGCCAACAGCGAACGCAAAGATGGAATCCCGCTCGTCGGTGAGGAGAATCCTGACGCCCTCTACCTGATCGTTGCCGTAACGCCGCAGGAGGCGCAGCGCGTCTTCGCCGCTGACGCCAGCAACGACGCAGAATTTCGATTCGTCCTTCGCCGTACGGGCGAGCACGAAACCAGCTTCCTGCCCGCCTTCATCCCCATTTTCGGGCACTGTGGCGACACGCTCGACAGCTCGCTGTATGGCGAACCGCCCGTCGAGCTCGCCGCACTGAACGAAGCCGACCTCTGCGCACTGCAACAGAACGCCATAGCTGCAGCCGCCGAAGCCGAGGCAGCGGGTTCGGGGCAGTAACTGAAAGAAACGTTGAAAGAGCTAACGAAAGATGGCTAAGACACCGGAAGTTCTGATAGTCGACCAGGACCTGGACGCCAGGGCCGAGATGTCGAAGTCTCTGCGGGGTGCAGGCTTCGCCATCGCCGGCGAAGCCGCCTACGGCATGGAAGCCGTGGCCACTGCGCGAGAGGTCACACCCGACATCGTCATGGTCCACGTGGAGGAGCCTTCCTCGCGCCCACTCCAGACGTCCGAGGCGCTGGCCAATGCGCTCCCCGGCACGCCGCTTGTCGTTTATTCCGCTCTTACCGACGCAGGTTCGGTTCGCAGGGCCATGCTTTCAGGCGCCAAGGACTACCTTGCCCTGCCTGTGCGGTCTTCTGAGCTGGCCAAGTCGCTCTACATCGTCCTCGAGCAGGAAGAGCGCAAGCGCATGCGCCTTTCCGGCGAGATGGGCGAGGTCCAGGGCTATGCCACAGTTCTTACGGTCTTCGGGGCCAAGGGTGGCGTTGGCAAGACGACCCTGAGCGTGAATCTCTCGACGGCTCTTATCCGCGAGACCGGACAGACGGTCGCCTTGATGGATCTGGACACCAGCTTCGGCGACGTCACGACGCTACTCGATATGCCCTTCGAGCGAACACTGTCGGACGCTGTCAAGAACGTAGAGTTCCTTAACCGCGGCAACATCCGCGAGTTTCTGACGCGCCATTCCAATGGGTTGCACGTCCTGCCGGCCCCAGCTTCACCGGCCGACTGGGCTAACATCACGCCGCAAAACGTCCGCCAGGTCATCAAACTTCTTGCCGAGACGCACGACTACCTGATCATCGATACGCCAGGCGCCTTCAACGAGGTCGTCGCGGCGTCGCTGGAGGCTGCATCTCTGGTCCTCATGGTCACCAGCATGGACATGGCGAGCATCAAAGACACGATTGTCGCCCTCGACCTGCTGCGTAGCTGGTCGTTCCCCGAGGAGAAACTGAAGATCGCCGTCAACCATTCGTCGCAGGCCAACGGTGTCAAGCCTGAGGACCTCTCGACTGCCCTGTCGCGTGAGATCTTCTGGCAGATCCCATACGACCGCGCCATCACCAGTACGAACCAGATCGGGCAGCCGGCGGTCATGTCCAAGCCAGGAGCCCGCGTTTCCCAGAGTGTCACCGAGCTGGCTCGTCTGCTCGCTGGTGTCCGCGCGAGCAATGGCAAAGGCTTTATGCGGCGGTTCCTCCGTGTCTAACGACGACACGCGCCGTAACAAGGAGAACCCACAATGACCACCTGGCAGTGGCAACAGGCGGCACAGACGACGCCGGGCAATGGCGCCGATGCCGGCCCGACACCGTCTTCGCTGCCCCGTGACGCCCAACAGCAGCGCCAGATGGCCTCCCTGCGCGACCACATCCACCGCGTTCTCATCCAGGAGATCGACATCTCCAAGCTCGAAAACCTGGAGGACACCGAGACCCGCAAGATGGTCGAGCAGGCGGCACGCTCAGTTGCGGCAAGGGAAGCCCCGAAGGTTGTGGGCACAGCCCGTGACCAGCTCGTAGATGCCGTTCTCGACGAAGTTCTTGGCCTTGGCCCGATCGAAACCCTGGTCCGTGATGCATCGGTCTCGGAGATCATGGTCAATGGCCCGCAGGAGATTTACTTCGAGCGCGACGGGCGCATTGTACGCAGTGAAGTCCACTTCCAGAACGACGAACACGTCCTGCGTATCGTCGACCGCATCGTAGCCCCGCTTGGCCGGCGCATCGATGAGGCCTCGCCCATGGTCGACGCGCGGCTGCGCGACGGCTCTCGTGTCAACGTCGTAGTCCCACCGATCGCAGTCCACCACCCGACGATCTCCATCAGGAAATTCAAGGCCGACCGGTTCAAGATCGAGGACCTTGTCGACGCAGGATCAATTACCCAGGAGATGGTTGTCTTCCTCGAGGCCTGCGTAAAGGCCAAGCTGAACATCGCCATCTCGGGTGGAACCGGGTCCGGTAAGACGACAATGCTTAACGCCTTGTCCGCGTTCATCCCGCACTCGGAGCGTATCGTGACGATCGAGGATCCGGCGGAGGTCAAGCTTCAGCAGCCCCACGTCATTACGCTCGAGGCTCGCCCCGCTTCACTCGAAGGCAAAGGCGAGATTACGGCGCGTGATCTCGTGCGAAACTCCTTGCGCATGCGGCCCGATCGCATCATTGTCGGCGAGGTTCGCGGGGGCGAAGCCTTCGACATGCTCCAGGCCATGAACACCGGCCACGAAGGCTCGCTCACTACGATCCACGCCAACAGCCCACGCGATGCCCTGGCCAGAACAGAAAACATGGTCATGATGTCGGGCTTCGAATTCCCCGTGAAGGTCATCCGCGAGCAGATCGCGTCTGCCTTCGACGTCATCGTCCAGATCAGTCGCTTCTCCGACGGCATCAGGCGTTGCGTTGCCATCAGCGAGGTAGCTGGGATGGAGGGTCAGACCGTGACCATGCAGGACATCTTCGTCTTCCGTCAGTACGGCGTGGACGAACAGGGAGCGTCGCAGGGCCTCTTCTCGGCGACCGGTCTGCGCCCTGGCTTCTACCCGCGCTTCGAGTCGCAGGGCATTCACCTGCCGCCCGAGATTCTTATCCCACGGAGACAGGCAGCGTGATTGAGTTAATGCTGGCCGCATCCGCTTTCGCGGCCACCAGTCTTCTCGTCTTCGCGGTCTTCACTCGCGCCACAGCGGCGTCCGCGGCGCAGGCCCGCCTCTCTGGACTCTCCGGAGGCGGTTATGCCGAGGTGCCGGTTTGGCTTGAGCCGGACTTATTGACCCCAAAGCGCCCTGTTCACCTGCCCTTGCTCGAGATGTTCGTCCAGAACAGAAGTTGGGCGTCGAGACTCGAAATGCAACTCGCCCAGGCAGCTGTGCCCATGCGCGCCTCCGAGTATGTCCTGCTCCGCCTCGCGGGCCTGTTCGTGCTCCCGGCGATCGTTCTAATAGCCTTCGACCTGCATCCGCTGTTCGCCCTCGGGGCAGCGCCCATCGGCTACATGCTTCCTCGGCTGTGGTTGTCGTTTAAGCGCAACTCTCGGCTTAACAAGCTCAGCCAGCAGCTCCCCGATACTGTACAGCTCATCGCTAGCTCTCTGAAGGCCGGCTTCGCGCTGCTGCAGGCTCTTGAAGCTGCTTCGGACCGCGCCCCGGAACCGATGGCTGGAGAGCTTGCCCGAACGATCCGTGATGTGACGCTTGGCGCGAACATGGAAGAGGCAATCGCCGGCTGGGGACAGCGAATCCCGGGTCCCGACCTGGAGATCATCGTCAACGCGATCCTCATTCAGCGAACCGTGGGCGGAAACCTCGGAGAGATCCTCGACAACGTTGGCCACACAATGCGTGAGCGCGAACGACTTCACGGCGAGATCCGGGCGCTCACGGCACAGCAACGCCTCTCCGGTTTCGTCGTCGGTGCCCTGCCTGTGATCGTTGGCGGAGCATTCTTCCTTCTCAATCCGGACTACATGGCGCCTCTCTTCACAGAGCCGGTTGGCAACGCCATCCTCGCTATTGCAGCCGTTATGGAGGTTGCCAGCTTCCTCGTCATCCGCAAGATCCTGGACATCGACATTTAAGCCATGGCTGCGCTGCTATTCGCCATCTCGGCTGCCGTAACGGTCACACTCGTGCTCTTTCTGGCTCTTAGCCGCCGTGAGGACGTGTTTCGTGCCAGGCTGCGCGGCCTGTCTACACTTCACCACGACGAAGAACAAACCGACTTCTCGGTGCCTTTCCTCGAGCGCATTCTGTATCCACTCACTGAGAGCGTGGCAGAGCGCGTCATCTCCATCCTCCCGCCAGGGCTAGCTCAGCGTATGAACAACATGCTTATCCAAGCTGGCGATCCAATGAAATTTAGCCAGTTCGTCGGTATCTGGATCCTTGTCTTTGCTGTCTTCGGAGTGGGCGGCGCCTTTCTGCTTTTCAGCAGCGGGATGCTTGGTCAGCCATTGGGATTCCTGTTGCTGGCCGTCCTACTCGTGATCGCCGCGTATCTTCCGTACTCCTTCCTTAATACCGCTGCAAGGCGCCGAAAGAAGCTGATCTTCAAGGCACTCCCGGACGCCATGGACCTCATCACCACCTCGGTGGAGGCCGGCCTCGGGCTCGACGCCGCGCTCTCGAAGGTCGCCGAGAAGAGTGAGGGTCCACTGGCCATAGAGTTGGGACGTGCCTTGAGGGAGATGGCTCTGGGCAAGTCTCGCAAGGAAGCACTCGAGGATATGTCCGCGCGAACTCAGGTTCCCGAGCTGCAAGCCTTCGTCGGCGCCGTGATTCAGGCGGAGCAACTAGGCGTCGCCCTCGCGCAGGTCCTCCGCGTGCAGGCCGACAGGCTTAGAGTGATCAGGCGTCAAAAGGCACAGGAACAGGCAATGCAGGCGCCGGTAAAGATGGTTTTTCCGCTCGTCTTCGGCGTATTGCCCACGCTGTTGATGATTGTCCTCGGTCCAGCTGCCATCGAAATCATCAGCAATGGCGGGCTGAGCGGTTCCGGTTAGTGATCGATCCCGACCAGCTCCGTGTCGCCAGAAACCCACTCTCCCGCTTCCTCGGCCTGATGGGCAGACCATCACTGGAGGATGGTCAAGGCCTCCTGATCAAGCCCTGTTCCTCGATCCACACCTTCTTCATGCGCTTCCCGATCGACGTCGTCTTCGTCGACAAGGACGCTCGAGTCGTTAAGACCGCCACGGCGGTCAAGCCGTGGCGCTTCCTCCTCGGTGGCAAAGGCGCCCACGCCGTCATCGAGCTGCCCGCGGGCGCTCTGAACAACCCCGGCATGAAGCCCGGCGACCAGCTCGACATCGCCATCTAGAGCGGTCTCGCTGCAGCCGTCGCTGCTATCCTCAAGCCTGTCTATCGCCCCCACCCAACCCTCGGAGGAGCCATGCGTAACGTAGCCGTCATCGGTGCGGGAATGACCCGCTTCGGCAAGTACCTCGACCGCAGCATGAAGGACCTCGGCCGCGAGGCCGTCGAAGGTGCGGAGAAGGCCGCGGGCGTCGCCCACAAGGACATCGAAGCAGCTGTTGTCGGCAACTCTATGGCCGGCATCGTTACCGGCCAGGAAAGCATCCGCGGCCAGGTTATCCTCCGCGAGATGGGCTTCGGCGATATTCCCATCGTTAACACCGAAAACGCCTGCGCATCCTCAGCCACCGCCTTCCACATCGGCTGGCTCTACGTCGCCTCCGGTATGTATGACTGCGTCCTCACCCTGGGCGTCGAGAAGCTCTACCACGAGGACAAGAAGGTCTCTTACGCAGCCATCGGCAGCGCGGTCGACGTCGAAGCGATGCGTGAGGCCGCGCGCAAGGCCAAGGAGGCCGCCGATCGCGCAGCGACCGAATCACGCCAGGTCGGCGAGGGCGCCGGTGAGAAGCGCTCGATGTTCATGGACTTCTACGCCGCGGGCGCGCGCAACCACATGAAGAAGTACGGCACGACCAAGGAGCAATTCGCCAAGGTGGCCGTCAAGAACCACCTGCACGGCTCCCTCAATCCGCATGCCCAGTACCAGGACACCTGCAGCCTAGAGGACGTGCTGATGTCGCCCCTCGTCGTCGAGCCTCTGACGCGCCTGATGTGCTCACCGATTGGCGACGGAGCAGCCGCCGCCATCATCTGCTCAGAGGAGAAGGCCCGCCAGTTCACCGCCAACCCGATCTGGGTCAAAGCGTCGGTGCTCACGTCCGGGATGGACCTCCAGCCCGGCGACGACCCGGCGGCCACACGCGCCTCCCAGCGTGCCTACGAGATCGCCGGCGTCACACCACGGGACCTCGATGTCCTCGAGGTCCACGACGCCTCGGCCCCGGCCGAGATCATGATCTACGAGGAGATCGGCCTTTGCCCCGAGGGCGAGGGCGGGCGATTGATCGACGAAGGCGCGACCCAGCTCGGGGGCAAGCAACCCGTCAACACCAGCGGCGGCCTCCTGGCAAAGGGCCATCCGGTCGGCGCCACGGGCGTCGCCCAGATCGCCGAGGTCTACTGGCAGCTCAAAGGCGAAGCCGGCGACCGCCAGGTCGAGGGCGCAAAGGTCGGGTTGACCGAGAATGGTGGCGGGGCCGTTCGCGGCGAACCGGCGGCGATGAGCGTCCACATCCTCAGCACCTGATTCTGGTGGCGATCGCAACTCTCAACGGCATCGACGTCCACTACGAGTCCTTCGGCCCAGCTGACGGCACACCCGTCATCATGTGCGCGCCCGGCGGCTTCGACTCCACCATCGCCAAGTGGCGTACCGCCGGAGTCTGGCCAGAAGCCAATCCGCTCGAAGCGCTACCCGCCGCTGGCTATCGCGCCATCGCCTATGACCGCCGCGAGTCCGGCGAATCCGGTGGCCGCTTCGAAGCGCTCTCCTGGGACCTCTACGCCACCGAGATTGATGGGCTGCGCGTACTCCTTGGCCTCGACCGGGTCTGGCTCCTCGGCGGCTGCATGGGCTGCTCCACCGCCCTCAGCTACGCCGTCCGCTATCCCAATCAGGTTGCGGGCCTGCTCCTCCACTGGCCCATCGGTGGCGACAGTTTCTATGAGCACTCGCGCAACACCTGGATGGCCCAGGCAGTGTCATTCGCTCGCGATAAGGGCCTCGCCGCCGTCGTCGAGCTGGCAAGCGAGAAGGGCACCATGATGACGGATGTTCGGGCTGGTCCCTGGGCCTCGGTTATTGCCCGCGACCAGAAGTTCGCCGAGATGATGCAAACCGTCCCCGTCGATGCCTACGTGAAGGCCCTGGAGGAAACGCGCGACAACCTATTTCCAACCGACTTCGAAGCGCCAGGCGCCACAGAGTCTCAACTCCAGGGGCTTGACGTTCCGGTTTTCATCGCCCCGGGCAACGATCCTTTCCACGCCCCATCCGCAGCCTCCTATCTCGCGTCGGCCCTGCCCCAGGCCAAGAGTTGGGTTCCGGCCGAACAGCAGACCGGCAAGGATCTCATGGAGGAGATGCTGGCATTC
>DASTBR010000064.1:0-3667 GCA_035711945.1 Dehalococcoidia bacterium | reverse complement strand
CTGGCCAACGCAATCGACGAAGCCTTCTCGGGCGCGAAGCCCTACGACGACGCCATGAAGGGTTACCAGGCCGAGCGTGACGCCGACGCCGGCACGGCGTACATGCGAACCATGGAAATGGCCAGCCTGCGGCCGGCGCCGGAGCCCCTTAGTTCGGTCTTCAAGGCAGTGCCACAGAACCCCGACGACCTTCGACAATTCCTCGGAGTTGTAGCAGGCAGCGTCTCCTTCGCCGAATTCTTCACACCCGAGAACATCGAGAGGATCCTGGGCAAAGAGCCAGTTCCGGCCTGATCTCGCGAGCCGGCCGCCGCGAGATCGGCTTATACAAGGGAGCTGGCCCGCCTTTTCACGGCCTGTGGTCGTTGGCCGTTATACCCTGGAGTACTTCGTCCCGTGACCAGTAAGAACATCCCATTTGATAAGGATCCGGCCGCCGTCAAACACCTGCGCAAGGCCGACCCCGTGATGGCCGAGATCATCGACCGCATCGGCAAGCCGACGATGCGGGACCAGATGGCCACCGACTTCGAGTCGCTCGGCCGGGCCATTCTCTATCAACAGCTGGCCGGTGCCGCGGTCCTGGCCATCGAGAAGCGGTTCCGCGCTCTGTTTAACCCTGACGGCGCGAGCCCCGTGCCACCCGACCCGAAGCGCCAGGGCAAAGGCGCCCGCGCCATGCCCGACCTGCTTCCTTTCCCGAAGCCCGATCAATTGCTGGCGGCCGACGACGAGGCGTTGCGCGCAGCCGGACTGTCGCGACAGAAGACCGCTTACCTGAAAGACCTGGCGGCGCACTTCGCCGACGGTCGTCTCAAGGACAAGGAGCTCGAGAAGCTATCCGACGATGAGGTTGTCGAGCGCGTAGTCCAGGTCAAGGGTATCGGTCGCTGGACGGCCGAGATGTTTCTCATATTTCAGCTGCGGAGGCCGGACATCCTACCGGTCGACGACCTGGGTGTGCGCAACGCCTTCAAAAGGATGTACGGCCTGGCCGAGGCGCCGGGCGCGGATAAGATGCGCGAGCTGGCCGAGCCCTGGCGGCCCTATCGCAGCCTCGGCACATGGTACCTCTGGCAGTCGTTCGACTTCGTCCTGATGGGCGAGGACAACCGTCCGCGCACCCGTCCGTCGAGCTAACCGTCTCCGCTAGCGAGACCGGCCCGTGGCGAAGTCGCTGACTTGCTCCGCGAAGCGCGTGCCCTTGTCGCTGTCCATCACGTCCGACGCTTCGCGGGTCTGCACTTCTACGTTCGGGAACAGCTTCTTTGCCATCCTGCGGTCGAGCAGACCAGGGAACGCAACCGGGTTGTCGAGGAACAGCGTGCGCCGCGGCAAGACGATCTCTCGCTCCAACAGGTTGACCTCCTGGGCGAGCCGAAAGGCGGCGCCGCAGTGGTCCCAGTCGGTTGTCGGCCGCACCCTGGCGATGAGCTCGGAGATGTCACCGGCGCTGCCACCAGGCATCGCCATCGGCGCCAGCTGCCGAAGGACGGGAGGCTCGACGTGCAATGCAACAGCGGCCATGTCCGCCAGGCCCGACAGGCCAAGTGCCGTGAGTGTGCCCGGCGGCACGGGAAAGGAGTCGAAGACGAAGCTCTTCAAGTGCGGCGTCTGCCGTGAAGTCGCCAGCATCGCCCAGATGCCGCTGCCGCCGATCCCGACGAGATGCGTTTCTGCGGCGACGTAGGGAACGAAGGACTTGGCCACGTCATCGAGCGTGCGTGGTGTCACGCCGCGAGCGCTCTCGCTGATGATCCAGGGCAAGTCGACGACGGTAACCTCGAAGCGTTCGTCGAAGACTGCAAGCGCGCTCTTGTAGAAGGGCAGCGACGAAAAGACCTCTGCCGAGAAAGGCCACCAGGGCAGCAAGACCATCGTCTCGCGCATGGCTCGTCTCGCTTACATCTCGCTGACGTCGGGGGAGGGCTCGACAGGCTGTGCTGGCTCAGGCTCGGCGGCAGCTACCGCGTCGGGCCCCGCGCCATTGCCCGAAGGCAGGACGGTCACCTGCAGCAGCTCGACGATGTCGAAGGCCTTCATCCTCTTCGACTCGTCGGGCTGAACCGTCGGGATGCCGTCCTCGAACATCTGGATGCAGAAAGGGCAGCCTGTGGCGATCACGTCGGCATCGGTGGCGTAGGCATGTTCTGTGCGCGCGTGGTTGATCCGCTTGCCCTTGGTTTCCTCGACCCACATGTGCCCGCCACCGGCGCCGCAGCAGAAGGCCTTGCGGCGGTTCCAGTCCATCTCTGCGTTGGCTGCACCCATCTTCTCCACGAGCTGGCGAGGGGCCTCGAAAGAGTTGTTGTGACGGCCCATGTAGCAGGGGTCGTGATACGTAACGACCTGTTTGCCATTGCGCCCCGCGGGCAGGTCTTGCTTGGTCTGCAGCGTGCCGTCCTGCACCAGGTTGTTGAAAAAGTCGGTGTGGTGGACAACTTCGAATTCATATCCGAAGTCGGGGTATTCGTTCTTGAAGATGTTGAAGCAGTGCGGACAGTTCGTCAGCACCTTCTTCACGCCCGCCTGCCTGAAGGTCTCGACGTTCTGCTGGATCTGGGCCTGCGCGACGTACTCGTTGCCGATCCGGCGCGCCGGATCGCCCGAGCAGGTTTCGAGGTCACCGAGCACGCCATAGGAGACTCCCGCGTGATTCAGTAGGCTGGCCATTGCCTTCGTGATCGGGATGTTGCGGTCAGCGAGCGCACCCGTGCAACCCACCCAGTAGAGGTAGTCCTGCGAACCATCGAAGATCGGGACCTCCATGCCTTCCATCCACTCGGTTCGGGTGTGTGACGTTCCGCGCCATGGATGCCCGCGCTGCTCGAGGTTGGCCAGGGTCGCCTGGGCCGTTTCCGGCAGCCGAGCCTCATCCATAACCAGGTAGCGACGCATGTCAATGATCTCCGGGATGTGCTCGATGAAGACCGGGCATTGCTCCATGCAAGCGCCGCAGGTAACGCAGTCCCAGATCGGATTGAAGCCCTCGGCGTCGATCAGGGTCTCCGTTTCGGTGCCCTGGGCGTCGAGGTCGCCTGTCGTTCCGGCGCCCTTCTTCATGAAGAAGGGAAGAACCGGCGCGTCAACCGTCTTCGAGACGTGCATTCGTGCGTTGTGCTCGATCGCCTTAGGGGAGAGGTCTTTGCCCGTCAGGAACGCCGGGCAGTTCACCTCGCAGCGTCCGCACTCAGTGCAGGTATAGAAGTCGAGGACGTTCTTCCACGAAAAGTCCTGCCACTTGCCGACACCGAATGCTGGTAGCTGGTCTTCCTTCCCGGGCTCCGGCTCGGCGAGCAGCGCGTCGATGTCGAGCTTGCGTAGATAGGCGTAGTTCTCGTCGCGCTTAAAGAGCACGTTGAAGGGCACCGTGAAGATGTGCGAATGCTTGGAGAAAGGTAGGAAGCAGAGGAAGCTGATGAAGACCAGCAGGTGGCTGTACCACGCGGCGGTGTGGAATCCCTCGAGCACGTCGAGGTTCCAGCTGTCCATGCTTAGCGCCTGTTGGACGGCATTGGCCACGAATGCGTACTCCGCCCAGTCGGGATCGTAAAGGGCGATCTGGGCGGCATTCACCAGGATGTCTGAAATCATCAGACCGGCGATCAATCCGAGGATGGCCCAGGCGTCCCAATTGAGAGTCAGGCGCGGCGGCCTGACAAAGAAA
>DASTBR010000063.1:0-12097 GCA_035711945.1 Dehalococcoidia bacterium | reverse complement strand
ACGGTCAACGCCGACAAGTCCACTCTTGCCCTCGCGCCGCTAGTCGCCGTCGACCACCGCGTTCGCTCGCTAAGTGTCGACGGCATCGGCCCAACCCTGAAGGTCGGCGATACCTCACAATACGCCCTCCATCACCGACTCTACGTCGACGTCCCTGACGCCACCGGCGAGGCCGCCGAGCTCCAACGCCTGCTGCTCCAGCAGCTTGAAAGCGCCCTTCCCTCGGATGCCATCAATCCCATCCGCCTCCTCGCCACCGGGGACATCATCTTCGGCCGCTGCACCTGGACAAGGACAGTCCAGTACGGCGAGCCCTACATCGCCGCCTTCCTCGACGTCGCCGACTTCCTGAAGTCAGCTGACGTGACGATGGGCAACATGGACAACACCCTGTCCGACAACATCACACCCATGGGCTGCGGCACAGGGACGGTCAACTTCGTAGCGCCGACCAGCTTTCTCGACGGCGTCGAGTACGCCGGCATCGACATCATGACCCAGGGCAGCAACCACCTCCGCGACTTCGGGCCGCAGTATGTCGTCGAGACGATCGACGCCCTCGATCGCTACACCATCACGCACGCCGGCGCCGGCCGCAATCTCGCCGAGGCCCAAGCTGCCGCGATCTACGAGGTAGCCGGAGTCCGCTTCGGTATCGTCAGCGGCGTCAACATCGACGTCGCCGACAACAGCACCTACTGGGCGACCCCCGACTCCGCTGGCAGCGCGCCAATCGATACGGCCTCCGTAGCTGCATCCATCGCGGCTGTCCGCGACCAGGTCGACTACGTGATCTTCGCGCCGCAGTGGGGCATCGAATACATCCCCGGACCTTCCGAGAAGCAGGCCGCCCTCGCGGAGGCGGCGCTTACCGCCGGCGCAGACCTGATCGTCGGCAATCATCCCCACGTGCCGCAGTGGGCTGTCCACAACGACCAGCGCGGCTTCGTCGCCTGGGCTCTGGGCAACTTCGTCTACGACCAGGACTGGTGCTACTGGACCGAGCGCAGCGCAATACTCGAGGCCATCTTCGGGGACGGACGCCTGCTCAGCGTCCGTTACCACCCCGTGAAGATCGAGGACTACCACCGGCCCCATCTCACTCAAGGGAGCGATCGCGAGAATATCCTGCGCCTGATCGAGCTGGGTTCAACAGGACAGCTTGCCAACGAGCTGATCTGCGCCACTTCTCCGCTGCGGACAGTACTGCAGCCCTTCGTGGAGTAGCCATGCCATACGCCAGGGGATTGCTCGCCGGTCTGGCCATCGCATTGCTGGCCGGCGCCTTGGTGGTTCTCGGCTTTGAGCTCCTCGACGAGGGCGGCGGCGCTGAAAGAACCGCCGGCGTCGCTGCCACGGCGACGCCGTCTCCGTCTCCGACGGCGACCGCTCCCGCGACACCGGCTCCTACCCCGACGCCTTTCGTTGTCGACGCATCATCGGCGCTAGCCGAAGCTCGGCCCCAGGTCGAGGCAGCCTTGGACGGTTTTCCCGGCGATTGGGGATTCCACGTCATAGACCTGCCTTCCGGCAGCGAGATGGGCCTCAATAATGAGCAGAACTTCTATCCCGCCTCGGCGGGCAAGATTGTTGTCGCTATCGCCGTCCTCCGCCAGGTCGACCAGGGCATCCGTGACTTCGATCCCATCCGCGACCGCTTCGAGCAGATGATTCTCATCTCCAGCGACGAAGCGGCGGATGAGCTCGACGCGCTCGTTAATGAATCCGAGACGCAGCAGGTTCTGATCGACGCTGGCGCCAGCGCCAACGCGTCGTTCCCAGGGTGGCGGCAGGGTTTTGTCAGCGCCCGCGACCTCGCCCTCGTCTGGCGAGCGCTCGTCCAGGGCGAACTACTCAGCTCCGATATGGCCGGCTACCTGCTCGACTTGACCGCCCGTGTTGAGCTCGCTCCTGAATTCGAGACATTCCCGGCCCGGTTCCGGGCCGGCTACCTGTACGGGCAGAAGGCCGGCTACAACATCCAGTCCTTCCCTCACACCTTCGTAGGCGCCGGCTACGCGCTCTCGGCGGACCTCAGATACGGCTTCGTCGCGGTACTTATCCTTCGCACCGATGCCACCGCCGAGGAGACGCGCGCCCAGCGTACGTTGGTTCACCCCATACTCGTCGACCACTTACTGCCGCCGGCCGAATAGACCGCTTGCTTTGCTGAGTATTATTAGGGCAACTGATCGATATGCCCGATCGCCAACAAGGGAGGTGTGAGTGGCAGAGCTCGAGACGCGGATCGCAGCGCTCCGGCAAACGATCCGTGAGGCAGATGGTGAAAACGCCGTTAGCACCGAATTCCGGCGCGAGGTCGAGGCGCTCATCGATGCCTTCTACGAGGACCTCGGCGCCATCCGCGCGATCGATCTGAATCGGCTCTTTGACCTCTTCCTGATCAAGACGCTCTACGTCGAGCGGCACAGTCGCAGCTACGAGGCGCTTGATTACTTGGGGCGGATGTTGACCCGCTATCTGTTCACTCGTGAGCTCTCACCAGTCGGCCACCAAGGCTACTTCCTCTCCGACGTCCTCTCTGAAATCGACCGACCCAGTGGCCACTTCCAGAACAGCTTCGAAGCCTTTCGCCGTTTCGGCGACAACGCCCTCTTCGTAACCGGCATCTTCGCCGCCTCGCTGCGGCGCCCCCGCCGCAAGCGTCCCGGCATGCTCGGCGAGGTCACACCGCTGGTCGACGAGAGCTACTACGTCTCGTCGGGTCGCACCTTCTATCGCCTCGCATCCGAGCACGAGCTGGCTGAAGAGACGGAACAGCGCGAGCTTCTAGCGCGGCTAGCCGACTACTTCACGATCTATCGCGAGGCGCTTAGCGAGGCCAGCGAGCGTTACATACTCGGCTTCGACATGCCTCGTATCGCCGACCTCATGCTCGACCAGTTCAACCAGTACCGCAGGACCAATGATGAGAAGCACCTGGAAAGCGCACGCAAATACGCGGCCATTCTCAAGCTCGACCGCGCGAACTTTCCCTCGCTTTTCAAGTCCAGATCAAGGGCCGTGATCCTGCAGGAGCCGGGCGACTCCTAGACGCGTCTCAGCTCGACCTCGTCGCCTTCAACCAGCACGTGTCCGTGTCCAACGTTCTGCCCCGGAAAACGCGCTGAAGCTCCCCAGACCCGAGCGCCGCGAAACTTCTGCGCGAAGTCGTGATGCACCGCCCCCGCGAACTCGAGCACAGTCGCTCCGTGGGGCACGACGATGGGTGTATCTGCCCGTTTACCCTCACTCCTCGGGAACACCCTCATCAACCCTGTTAGAGCGGCGATCCGCTGGCGGAGTTCATCCAGGCCGCTGCCCTCCTTCGCCGAGACACGGATCGTTTCCCAACCGTCGAAGATGCCCGTCGAATTGGACGACTGCGCGGTGTCGGCCTTGGTCAGCACCAGGAGACAGGGCTTATCGATTCCGGCTGCTTCGATTTCTCGCAGAACGCTCTGGAGCTCTGCCCTATTCTCGTTCGGATCGTGCAGCACTATGGAGAAGTCCGCGCTACGGATCACACCCAACAGCGCTCGGCCTCCGCCACGGTCCTCGTGCGCGCCTTCGATCAGACCCGGCACCTCGACAAACTGGACGAAGATGCCGTCGATATTCACTACCGCGGGCACCGGACGCAGCGTTGTGAACGGATAGTCGCCGACCGCAGTCTGCACACCCGACAGGGCGCGCAGCAACGACGACTTCCCGGCGTTCGGCATGCCGACAACCGCGACCTGCACGTGGCCCTCTTTGCGCACCGCGATAGAGTCCGTGTGCTTGACCGACCGTCGGACATTAGTCCGGCCGATCTCATCCTCAACCCACGCGCGGATCTTCCCGTAGGGACCCTGGTAGATCCCGGGAAGCTCGTTGAGGATCAGCTTCAGCTCGCTAATCCTGGCGCTGCCGTCCTTGCCCTTCAGACGGCGCTTTATCACCTGCATCTGCGTTCGGTGTGGCATTGGCATGGTCGACCCCCATTCATAGGCGCCACGCCGGCATAAAGAAAGCGGGCACCCATCGTGCCCGCTCGTGCGTTACGAAGATTCGCTTATGTTTACTTGTTCGCGGGCACAGTGATCCAGTCACTGCGCCGCAGTCCTGACATTCCTAGCGCTCTCCAGCGAACGTTCATCTCTTGCGCAGTCTACCCAGTCGGCGTGGCGTCGGCAATCGACGGTTCAGCTTCGAGCTTCGCGCCGTCGGGCCCTCGGCCTTCGTTCCAGCGTCGCGGGAACAGCGACTCGAGTTCCTCGCGCAGCGGATCGCCGTCAGGCAGGAACTTCGAAAAGTCGCCTGTTGGCTCCTCACGCCCGCGGCGGCCCGTTTCCCCGTACGTCCGGATCCGCTCCTGGAGCAGCATCAAGCCCTGTAACAACGACTCCGGACGTGGCGGGCATCCCGGCACATAAACGTCCACCGGAATGATGTTGTTGACCCCGGGTAGGGTGCTGTACCCGTGGGCGAACGGGCCGCCGATCGTTGCGCATGATCCCATGCTGATTACCCACTTCGGCTCGGCCATCTGCAGATAGACCCGGCGCACCGGCGGCGCCATCTTCCAGGTCACTGTGCCCGAAACGATCATCAGGTCGGCCTGCCGCGGCGAAGCTCTGAAGACCTCCGACCCGAAGCGGGCGATATCGTATCGCGAGGTAGCGGTCGCGATCATCTCCATCGCACAACAGGCCAGCCCGAACATCGCTGGCCAGAGCGACGAGCTGCGTGCCCAGTTCATCACCTTGTCGAGCTGCGTGATCAAGATGTTGCGGCGCACCATCTCATCGATCTGGCTATCGGCAACCATCAGGCCTGTGGAGCTATCAGTCATCACGCCTCGCTTGTGAAATTCTAGACAATCTATCTCCCGCCGGCAGTCACCACCGCCGTCTGACCCTCTATCTCCCGGCGCCGTACAGCCGCCGCGTGGACGAAGAACATGGCATAGGTAACAGCCGAGGCCGCGAACATCGCCGCGTAGATCAGGAACGGGATCGTGTAGCTGTCAGTAGCGTCAAAGATCAGGCCACCAACGACCGGCATTGCTACATCGCCCAATGTTTCGATAAACAGCAAGGTCCCGAGTATCCCGCCGTATGACTTCATCCCGAATGTGCGGCCGACGACGATCGGCGTCAGGATTGGCCCGAAGCTGCCCCCAATCCCCCACCCCAGGATGAAGAAGGCAATCGCCAGCGGCGACGTCGAGGCGATCAGGACGAAAAGCACCGCGGCGTGAGCGAGCATGACCGGCACTGCGACCCACATCAGGTTGTCGACTCGATCTATGACGAATCCTGCCGCCGCGCGGCCGACAGTTCGGATGACGGCTGCCAGCGCCAGGAATAGCGCCGCTTCTCCGACGGAGAACCCGCGATCCTCGAAGAAGGGCACCGAGTGAACTCCGAAGGAGATCAGCGCCGAGAAGAAGAGTGCCATCGGCAACGCATACGACCAGAACAGCGTCGACCGCACCGCTTCGGCGAGAGTCCAGTCCCGCGGCGAGGTATACACCGCGCGCTCCTGAACGGTGGTCTCCTCCGTATCGCCATCTGGCAGCAGCCCCATTTCCGCGGGTCGGTTGCGGATGACGAACGCGCAAAGCGGCAGAAAAACGCAAACGATGGCGACCCCCGACATTGCGTAAGCGCCACGGAAACCAAACACTTCGATAGCCAGCGCGACGATCGGAAAGACGACCGAGCCGCCCACACCAAAACCCGCTGTTGCCAGCCCGAGCGCCGTGCCTCTGCGCCTAATGAACCACTGCGCCATAAGCCACTGGAATGGCAGAAAGAAGCTCCACGCCTGGATAGCGGATTGAATCGTGTAGACGATGTAGAACTGCCACAGGTTCTGGATCTGAGACAGCAGAAGAAATGTGCACAGGACCCCGACAGAGCCCAGCGCGATTACCCGCCTGGCCCCGAGACGGTCCACCGCCCGTCCGGCGAATGGCGCAGATAGGCCCGATGCCACCAGCCCGAGGCTGAAGGCCAGGGACACTTCGGCCCGCGACCAACCGAACTCTTCCTCGAGCGGCGGAATGTAGACGCTGAATGACCAGAACGTGAAGCCGGAGCCAAGCGACAGGGCAACCAGGGTGGCTGCCACGATGTACCAGCCGTAGAAGATACCGCGGGGGTTGCTCGCCATGGCGACCGGCTCCTTGTAGCCCAACCTAGTGGCTGGTTCGCTTACGGTTCGCGATCGTCGGGGCCACCGATTCCGGTAGAATTTCGGTTGAGCATCCGGTATCTGGGCGCCCACGCGGCGTCCATTCTTTTTTCGGGAGGATCCACGCCAGTTGCGACTTGCTAACTTGTTCGGTCGCCGCCTTCGTGAGGCGCCCGCCGACGCTGAGCTGACCTACCAGCAGCTGCTGGTACGCGGCGGTTTCATTCAGCAGCTCAGCGCTGGCATCTACATGTACCTGCCGCTGGGCTGGCGCGTTCACCAGAAGCTCGAGCAGATCGTCCGCGATGAGATGAACCGGGCCGGCGGCCAGGAGTTGCGTATGCCCGCTCTGCAGCCTCTCGAGCTGTGGGAAGCTTCGGGACGGCGCGAAAAGTACGGTGCTGGCCTCTTCACACTTCTCGATCGGCGCGAACGTGGCTACGCCCTCGGACCGACGCATGAAGAGGTCTTCGTCGAGGCCTACAAGCACAACGTCCAGAGCTATCGCGACCTGCCCCAGCTCGTCTACCAGATCCAGAACAAGTTTCGAGACGAGCCGCGGCCCCGCGGTGGCCTCCTTCGTCTGCGCGAGTTCACCATGAAGGACCTGTACTCGTTCGACGAGAACTGGGAGGGCCTCGACCGCAGCTACCGGGCAATGTATGACGCTTACGTGCGCGTCTTCGACCGGGCAGGCGTGCCGGTCGTACCCGTTCAGGCCGACTCCGGCACGATGGGCGGCAAGGACTCCCAGGAATTCATCTTCGTTACCGAGATGGGTGAGGACACAATCGTCCTCTGCCCAAAGTGCGGTTACTCAGCCAACACGGAAAAGGCCATCTTCGCCAAAGGAACGCCCGCGTCCGAGGATGCCCTATCGCTAGAAGAAGTCGACACTCCCGGAGTGAAGACGATCGAGGCCCTGGCTAAGCACCTCGGTATACCTGAATCCAAGACAGCCAAGGCCGTCTTCTACGTCGCCGATGGTCAACCAGTCTTCGTTGTCATCCGCGGCGATCTGGACGTCAACGAGGTGAAGCTTCTCAACGCCCTGGCTGCTCTCGAAGTGCGGCCCATGTCCGATGAGGAGGTCGTCGAACATGGACTGGTCGCCGGGTCCGCCTCGCCGATAGGCCAGACAATGACTGTCATCGCCGACGACAGCGTGGCCGATGCGCCGAACCTCGTTGCCGGCGCCAACAAGGCCGACCGGCATCTCCTCAACACCAATCACCCGCGCGATTGGAAGGCGGATGTAGTCGCCGATATCGCTCTCGCCAGGGCGGGCGACCCATGTTCAAACTGCGGTGCCGGGCTGGAGCTCAAGCGCGGACTGGAAATGGGCCATGTCTTCAAGCTCGGCACGGTCTACGCCGAGAAGATGGGCGCAACCTTCCTCGCCGCGGACGGTACGGAAAAGCCCGCCGTTATGGGTTCATACGGTATCGGCATCGACCGCTTGCTCGCCGCCGTCGTCGAGGCCAACCACGACGAGCGAGGGATCATCTGGCCCCGCACGCTCGCTCCCTACGATGTCCACCTCGTTGCTCTGAATCTGGAGCAGGCAGAGGTTAAGAAAGCGGCTGAGCGCCTGTATGAACAGCTCGTCGGCCTCGGCCTGGAGGTTGTTCTAGACGACCGCGACGAGTCACCCGGGATCAAGTTCAACGACGCCGACCTCATCGGCCTGCCTTTAAGAGCAACGGTGAGTTCACGCTCGATGAAGGAGCAATCTGTCGAGCTCAAGCCGCGCGCGGCAGACGAAGCCTCGTTGGCTCCCTTGGAGCAGGCCGCCGAAACCGTGCAGGCTCTCTTACGGTCAGAGGAACGCTAGGCTGCCTTTCGCTCTCCTGAGCGGGGACGACTTCTCCAGCTCGAAGCAAGGGCTTGGCGCGGCTGAGGTGCGATTGATGAGTCAGTCGTCTTCGAGCTGCGCCGCTCCAGTCGGTTGAGCACCTCCAGGGCGATCAGTCCGGCGAATCCACATAGCGACGCAAGCAGGAATTCCACGATAATCTCCTTAATCGCAACGGCTGTACCCGCAAACTGGGCACAGCGTGCAACCTTCACCGCGTACGATTGGGCCGGCGCAGTCGGGGCAGCGCTGCGCGCGCGATGACTCCGGCCGTACCCTGAGACCCATTCGCAGCTGCGGCCTTGCCGGTCTGACCCGCCACGGCTGTGCGCTGCTGGTCAAAGTCCATCTGCTCCAAACATTTGTACTCATCATGCCGAACACCTGTTTCATTGTCAACTCCGTCACGTCCAGCTTGGGTCACCCTGGCGACAGTTCCTGTCGCCCGGCCAGTGACATCGTTGACGCTCAAAGCGACAAACCGTAGATTCGCGGCAGCTACCTCGCGGCGTCTCCCCGGCCCGCTTCGCACGCCGCCTCAGAATTGCCCGGAGGTATGGTCGTGCTGTTCAAGAGCCAGTTGTTCGTTCTGTTCGTCTTTTTATCGATGGCCCTGCTCACAAGCTGTAGCAGTGGCGACAACGACGACTCCGAGCAGGATGCCGACGGCGATGCGACCGCCGAGCCGGAGGAGGTAACCACCGGGGCCGAGACGGCCGACCTCGCTGAGGCGGTCGTACAGATCTATCACTTGCGCGAGGCAAGCGGCGGCTATGAGGAATTCGCTTGGTGCTCCGGCACCGTCATTGACCCGGGTGGTCTCATCCTCACCAATGCCCACTGCACCGACGAGGACCAGGTCGGTGAATATGACGCGCTCGGGATTGGCCTGCTGGAGGATGTCGACGAAGCCACCAACCCGGCGTACTTTGCTGAGGTCGTCGAGGAAGACATTGACGAGGACCTGGCTGTACTCCAAGTCATCACAGACAACGAAGGGAACGACCTCGACCCAAGGGAGCTTGAGCTCCCTACCGTGACCCTCGGTGATCCCGACCAAGTCGAGCTGGGAGACGATGTGCGAGTCATTGGCTATCCCGCAATCGGTGCGGATCCCGATCAGTTCTTCTTCTCGGAGGATTTTGGGCCAGGCGATGTCCGCATCACCGTCACGCAGGGGACCATTAGCGGATTCGGACAGCTCAACGGTGAGGATGTCATCCAGACAGACGCTCTGATCTCGGGCGGCAACAGTGGTGGTGGTGCCTTCAACCAGGACGGCCAGCTTATCGGTGTGCCCACCTTCGGACTTGCCCAGGACGAGTCCGGCCAAAGCCTCAACGGCATCCGACCGATCTCTCTAGCTCTCGACTTGATTGAGAATGCTCGTGAGTCCGGCGGGCCTCGTGGGGAGTTCGTCTGCGCGACCTGCTCAGACGAGCCGGCCGACGAGGATGCTGAAGAGGACGAGGAGATCCTCGAAGTTGATCCAGGCGGCTTCAATGCCGAGTTTACGAACCTCGTCATCTCGACCGGCGCCGATGCCAACGATCAGCCGATCGACTCGATCGAGGTCGTGCCATCCGGCCTTAACGCTTTCTTCAATCACGTCGACTTCACCGGGATGGTCGATGGCGTGACCTGGACCTGGTATTGCCTACATGAGTCGGGGACCGACTTTGCTATACCGGAGTATCAGAGTTGGGTCTACGGCACCGAGGGTCATTTCTGGTTCACATGTTTCACGGAGGATGGGTCACAGCTGCCCGCGGGGAACTACGACGTGTTCGTCACCGTAGTCCCGCCGGGCGGCGAGGAGACGGCATATTTGGAATACAGTGTTACGGTGCAGTAGCCATACCGCTCAACGACTTTAACAATTAGTTGAGCGCCCACGTCACTGGCTCTAGAATCCAGACGATGGCAGCCCCGGCAAAGTCGCTGCGCAACGTTGCCGTGCTCACTCTCGGCTGCAAGCTGAACCACGCTGATAGCGACGCGCTCGCCAGGCGCTTCGCGGAGGCTGGCTGCGCGGTCTCTGAAGACCCTCGCAACGCCGACGCCGTCGTCATCAACTCCTGCACCGTCACCCACGTCGCCGACGCCAAGGCCAGGCAGCTGGTCCGCCGTGCTCGCCGCCTCTCGCCCGCCGCAACCATCGTTCTGACTGGCTGCTATGTCGACTCTGCCGGCCAGCGTCTGAGCCTCGACGAGGCTGACCTCATCATTGGAAATGAGGGCAAGCCGCGGGTCGTGGACATGGTTTTTCGGGCACGCACCGGTCAGCCGCCCGCGGCCGAAGCTGCCGGTGAGCGCCCCGGTCTGGCCCGCCTGCGCACACGCGCTTTCGTCAAGATCCAGGAGGGCTGCAACGATGTCTGCGCCTTCTGCATAGTTCCCCGCGTCCGCGGTCCCGAGAACTCCCGCACGATCGCCGACGTCGTGCTCGAAGCACGGCAACACGAAGCTGCCGGCGTGCAGGAGCTTGTCCTCACCGGGACACAGCTCGGCCACTACGGCAGAGACAAAGGCTGGGAACCCGGACCTCTGAAGCTTTTGCAAGCCTTGCTGCGGAACACCGCCGTCCCTCGCATTCGCGTTTCGTCCCTTCAGGCTCAGGACTTCTCCGAGCAACTGCTGGAGCTGTGGCAGGATCCGCGCCTCTGCCCCCATTTCCACGTCCCCCTGCAGAGCGGAAGCGAGCATGTATTGGGGCGCATGCGCCGCCGCTACGACCCGAAAACGTATCGAAGCGCCATCGCTATGATCCGCCGGACCGTGCCAGGCGCAGCCCTGACAACCGATGTCATCGCCGGATTCCCCGGCGAGACCGATGACGATTTCGAGCAGACTTTGCAGCTTTGCCGTGACATGCGTTTCGCCGCGATTCACGCCTTTCCGTATTCGATCCGCCGAGGCACGGCAGCCGCGCTAATGGCCGATCAAGTCGAGCAGGACATTCGTGATGCGCGGGTCAACCGGCTAATTGCGCTCGGCCGCGAAAGTGGTCGCCGTTTCCGCGAGACGCTTGTCGGCACTCATCAGCAGGTGCTTTGGGAGGAGTCTCGCGAGAACACCTGGATCGGGTTGACCCCAAACTACTGCCGAGTGCGCGCAGTGGGACGCGGCGCAGTCAACACGATCGACAACGTCCGAATCGATGGAGTTGCCGGCGCGCTGCTCACTGGGGTCATCGAGCCACGCGGCCGTGCACTTGGACTCGCCTCATGACCAATCGCACCATCGAAGAGCCGGTCCCAGAGAGCGAATTGAAGTCGGCCCTCGAGGGGTTACTCTTCGTTGCCTCAGGCCCAATCCCCATCGCGACGCTGGCCAGGATCACAGGTTGGCCGCCGGGCAAAGTACGCGATTCTCTTCAGGAACTTGCCGACGACCTGACGGATCGCGGCCTGAATATTCAGGTCACGGCGACGGCTGTTCAGTTGACGACTGATCCCCAGGTCGCTGAGATCGTGAGGCGGTTTCTCGGTACTCACGACCCAGCCACACTGTCACGTGGGGCTCTCGAAACCCTGTCTATCATCGCCTTCAAGCAGCCTGTCCCCCGCTCCACAATCGAGGTAATGCGGGGCGTCAACAGCGACTACATGCTTGGCCGGCTACGCGAACGTGGTCTGGTCGAAGAGGTTGGTCGGGCGCCGGGGCCTGGTCGTCCAGTCCTGTACGGGACAACCTTTGGCTTCCTCCAACACTTTGGCCTCAGCAGCGTTGATGAGCTGCGGCTGGCGACCCTCAATAATAGCAACGGAGACCACTCGTCCTCGCTTGGTCGGCCGTTCGATCCTGCATCCAGCGCTGCGGCAGCTGCCCTCGCCTGATTTGTTCGTCGGCTGCTGCATCGTTCGGCTGCGCATTCCCGGGAGCCGCTCGCTCAAGGACAAGAGACAAGTCCTCCGTTCACTGCTTCAGCGAATCAAGAACAAGTTCGATGTCGCCGTTGCCGAAATCGGCGATAACAACGCCTGGCAGATCACGACGATAGGAGTGGTATCGGTGTCGAACCAATCTCATCACGCCGGAGAAACCATCGATGCTGTT
>DASTBR010000062.1:0-2023 GCA_035711945.1 Dehalococcoidia bacterium | reverse complement strand
AGCTCCTCGACCCCGCGATCCAGCTCATGATGGACGCCGTGCACCGCTTCGAGGGGACGGTGAATCAGGTCCTCGGCGACGGCATCATGGCCCTGTTCGGCGCCCCGCTGGCTCATGAAGATCATGCCGCCCGGGCCTGCTATGCCGCCCTGGCCATGCAGGCCGCGATGCGCGGCTACACGGAGTCGGTGCGCCGGACTCATGGTATGACGCTGCAGATCCGGGTGGGGCTGAACTCGGGGGAGGTCGTGGTCCGGGCGATCGGCAACGATCTGCACATGGACTACTCTGCCGTGGGCCAGACGACTCACCTCGCGGCGCGCATGGAGCAGCTGGCGGCGCCCGGTAGCGTCGTGCTGACCGCAGGCACACTGCGGCTGGTGGAGGGCCTCGTCCGGGTGTTGGAGCTCGGACCGGTTCCCGTCAAGGGCGTCACCGGGCCGGTCGAGGTGTTCGAACTGACGGGAGCCAGTGGCGCTCGCCGGCGATTGCAGGCGTCGGTCTCCCGTGGCCTCACGCGCTTCGTGGGACGGGACGCCGAGATCGAAGCGCTGCGGCAGTCGCTCGAGCGGGCCGGAGCCGGGCACGGGCAGGTGGTGGCGGCCGTCGGCGAAGCTGGCGTGGGAAAGTCGCGGCTGACCTACGAGTTCGTGCATTGGCCTCGCACCCATGGCTGGATGGTCCTGGAAACGGCTTGCGTCTCGTATGGCCGAGCCACACCCTACTTTGCGATCGTGGATCTGCTGAAGCGCTATCTCCACGTCGACGACGGTGACGACGCGAGGACAGTCCGAGCCAAGGTCACCGGACATATCCTGACGCTCGACGAGAAGCTCCAGAAGGCGATTCCCGCTGTGCTGTTCCTCCTCGATGCGCTTCCTCCGGACAGCGAATTCCTGACTCTCGAGTCAGCCCAACGCCGTCGCCTCACGCTCGACGCGCTCATGCGAATCCTGCTCCGTGAAAGCCAGGCCCAGCCGCTGCTCCTGGTTTTCGAGGATTTGCACTGGGTCGACGCCGCGACTCAGACGCTTCTCGACAGTCTGGTGTCGAGTCTTCCGACCGCCCGCCTTCTCCTCCTGGTGAACTATCGCCCCGAGTACGGTCACGCCTGGGGCAGCAAGACGTACTACACGCAGCTTCGGCTTGACCCGCTGCCGCCGATGCGCGCCGGCGAGCTCCTCCAGGCCTTGCTGGGAGATGAGCCAGGGCTGGAGGCGCTGAAGCGGCTCATCGTCTCGCGCACCGAGGGCAATCCGTTCTTCATCGAGGAGAGCGTGCGGACGCTGCTCGAGAGCCGACTGCTGGTTGGCCAGCCGGGGGCCTATGTCTTGGAGAAGCCGGTCTCGTCGATCCAGGTGCCGCCCACGGTCCAGGCCGTGCTGGCCGCCCGCATCGACCGCCTGTCCGCCGAGCAGAAGCGCGTTGTGCAGACCGCTGCCGTCATCGGCACCGAGGTGCCTGCGCCGCTGCTGCAGGCCGTCGTCGACCTTCCCGAGGACACCCTGCATCGCGGCCTGACGCATCTGCAGGCCGCCGAGTTTCTCTACGAAACGCGTCTCTTCCCCGAGCGGGAATACACCTTCAAGCACGCGCTCACCCAGCAGGTGGCCTACCAGTCCCTGCTGAGCGCCCGACGGCAGCAGATTCACGGGCGGATCGCGCATGCCCTGACCGAACACTTCACCGAGCTCGCCGAGGGCCGGCCCGAACTGGTGGCGCATCACTACGCCGAGGCGGGGCTGGCGGAGCGTGCCGTGGCCTCCTGGTCCAGAGCGGGTCACAGGGCCAGTGAGCGCTCGGCGTACGTCGAGGCCATTTCCCACCTGAGGAGTGGGCTGGACGCGCTCCGAACACTCCCCGAAAATGCCGCTCGCGCCGAGCAGGAGCTATCGCTGCAACTCGCCCTGGCGGCCTCGCTGCAGGCCACGCTGGGCTATACGGCCCCGGAGGTGTTGCAAGCATACAACCGCGCGCACGCGCTGTCCCAGCAGATAGACAACACGCCACAGCACTTCCCCGT
>DASTBR010000061.1:0-5228 GCA_035711945.1 Dehalococcoidia bacterium | reverse complement strand
CAAGCGTCGCGAGTGAGGTATCGGCGTCGGTGATGGCTACGAAGCGATCGCCTTGCTCGGCTGAACGCTGCCAGAAGTAGTCAGCCAGGACGTTGGGCTCGATCGTCCCGCCGGACTTGCTGGAGACGATGAAGAGTGACGAGTCCGGGTCTACCTGTTCGTCCGCGTGCCGGATCGCCTCCGGGTCGGTGGTGTCTATGACCAGGAGGTGCGGACTGCCCTCGGCCGAGCCAAAGACGGCGGATAGAACGATGGGGGCGAGGCTGCTGCCGCCCATACCGAGCAGCACGACCGTTTCAACACGATCCTGGCGGACCTGTCTCGCGAAGGATTCGAGGTCATCAACCTTCACCCGCATCTCCGCCACCACGGGCAGCCAGCCCAGCCAGCCGGAAATCTCCTGCTGTTCTGCAGGGTCGTCGCTCCAGGCTGAGCCATCAGCCTGAAGGAGACTACGGGTGATCTGCTTCCGCTCGAGTCGGGCTATGACGTCGTCGAGCCCGCGGGGCCGGACAGCCGTTTCAGGCACGGATTAGTTCACGCTTCCTGGCGATGCCTTCCAAGAGATTCGCGAAGGAGACATCGAACTTCTCGACGCCTTCGTCTTCCAACGTTCGGCCGACTTCTTCCAGATCGATACCGATTGCTCCCAGGCGTTCCTCCACTCGCCGGGCGCCATCGACGTCCTCGGTGACCGTCTGCCCGCGGACGACGCCGTGGTCGCGGAACGCGTCGAGCGTTGCAGGTGGCACAGTGTTGACTGTGTTCGGACCGATCAGCTCCTCGACGTACATCGTGTCGCGGTAGGCCGGGTCCTTGACTCCCGTGCTCGCCCACAGCGGGCGCTGCAGAGTTGCTCCCTTGTCGACGAGGGCGCGGAAACGGTCGCTGGCAAAGATCTCCAGGAAGTCCTGGTAGGCCAAGCGGGCGTTAGCGATGCCGGCCTTCCCGCGAAGATCCTGGGCTTCGCGGCGGGTGGCTTCCGAAGCGGTGCCCTCGATCAGTCCGTCGAGCCGCTTGTCGACAAGGGTGTCGACGCGACTAACGAAAAAGCTGGCGACCGAGGCCACGGCTTCCAGCGACTTCTCGCGCGATTCAGCGAGGTCTTCGAGACCGGCTATGTAGGCCTCCGTGACCTGGCGGTAGCGGCTGCGGGCGAAGATCAACGTGATGTTGATGTTGACGCCGTGACCGGTCGTGTGCCGGATCGCCGGCAAGCCCGCTTCCGTGGCGGGAATCTTGATCATGACGTTCGGTCGGCCAACGGAGTCGAAGAACCGGCAAGCCTCATCGATTGTCCCCTGCGTATCGTGGGCCAGCTTCGGGGAGACCTCGATCGACATGAAACCGTCAGCGCCGCTGCGGGCCTCCCAGATCGGGCTCAAGACATCAGCAGCCATCTGAATGTCCCTGATCGCGAGGTCTTCATAGATCCGATTGTGGTCGGCACCTTCGCTGAGCAACTCACGGATGCGCTCGTCGTAGTCGTCGTTCTTGACGATTGCTTGCTCAAAAATGGTGGGATTCGCCGTTGCGCCCGAGATTCCGTCTTCGTCGATCAGGCGCTTGAACTCGCCGGAGAGAATGAGCTGGCGGCGCATGAAATCTAGCCAGATACTCTGGCCCTCCTGCAAAACCTGTATCCACGGGTTCATCTGACAGACTCCTTATCGCGTTGGGCGCTGTATCGCTCCTCGATCGCGATTACTTTGTTGAGGCGCCGAACGAATCGTTCCTCGGGTTGGAAGCTGGCCTTGAGGAAGGCTCGGACCAATTCCGCGGCGAGCTCCTCACCGACGATGCGCGCGCCGAGGCAGAGCACGTTCATGTCATCGTGCTCGACGCCCTGGCGGGCGGAATAG
This sequence comes from Dehalococcoidia bacterium, assembly GCA_035711945.1. GTDB lineage: Bacteria > Chloroflexota > Dehalococcoidia > WHTO01 > WHTO01 > DASTBR01. The sequence continues at coordinate 3,366 of DASTBR010000061.1, read as the reverse complement.
GTGTCGTGGCAGAGGGCCGCACGGACGCCCGGTATCTTGCTGGCCGCCACGCTGGCGCCGACCCCGCTGCCGCAGAGCAGAATCCCCCGCTCGGCGCCGCCTTGGATGATGGCTTCGCCCAACTCGGCCGCTGAGTCCGGATAGTCTGATGGCTCGGTCGAGTACACACCCAGCTCGAGGGGCTCATGACCCGCTTCGGCGACCTCCTTGAGAGCCCTGGCCTTGAGCGGGAAACCGGCGTGGTCGGAAGCGACTGCGACTTTCACTTCGTGCCCTCCATCAAGCTTCTGGCCCGCTCGACGACGTTATCCGGGTTGAACCCGAAGTTCGCAAGGACGAGCTCTCCCTCTGCGGACTTTCCGAAGTGATCGAGGCCAATGATCTCGCCGTGCCTGCCGACCCAGCGTTCCCAGCCAAGTGGGGTCCCGGCCTCAACCGAAACCCTCGCCTGCACCGCCTCCGGCAAGACCTGTTCGCGGTATGCCTGTGGCTGAATGTCGAACAGCTCCCACGAAGGCATGCTTACCAGACGCACGCCCACTCCATCCTGAGCCAGTTGCTCGAAAGCCTCGAGCGCTACCCAAACCTCCGACCCAGTCGCGATCAGTATCAGTTCGAGGTCGCGGCCCGACTCGGCCAGCACGTATGCGCCGCGCATGAGGCCTTCGGCTGAGGCATAGCGGGTGCGGTCGATGGCTTTCACCTTTTGGCGCGTAAGGGCGATGGCTGTCGGTCCGTCGTCCTTCTCGAGGGCGACCTTCCAGGCCATGGCTACCTCAGCGCCATCGGCAGGCCGGATCAGGGTCAGGTTCGGCATGGCCCTCAGACTCATCAAATGCTCGACCGGCTGGTGAGTCGGCCCGTCGCCGCCGAGGCCTACGCTGTCGTGGCTCCAGACGAACAGTGAAGGGCACTCCATGAGGGCGGCGAGCCGCACAGCCGGCCTCATGTAATCGGAAAAGATGAGGAACGTGGCCCCGATCGGGCGAAGGCCCCCGTACAACGTCATGCCGTTGACGATGGCACCCATGCCGTGCTCACGAACCCCGAAGTGAATGTTGCGCCCGCCATAATTACCCGGTCCGACGGGGTCGAACTCCTTCAGCCGGGTATTTGTGTTGTCGATCAGGTCCGCGGACCCGCCGATCAGCTCGGGAACAACGTCTGCTATCGCCTGCAGGACCTTGCTGGAGGATGCGCGCGTGGCCTCGTCCTCGGCGTTGTCAAAGGTCGGCAGGGCCTTCTCCCAGCCATCGGGAAGCTTCCGTTCGAGGCGGCGCATGAACTCCGCTGCCAGCGCCGGATGCTCGGCGTGGTAGCGGTCGAGGAGCTGGTTCCAGGCGTCCTCCAGATCGCGGCCCCTGTCCACGCAACGTCTGTAGTAGGCCAATGCCTCATCGGGGACGTAGAATTTCTCGTCCGGCCAGCCATAGAACTCCTTGGTCTTCGCCACTTCCTCCTCGCCCAGCGGGCTGCCATGTGCGCTGGCAGTGTCCTGCTTGTTCGGCGCGCCCCAGGCGATGTGGCTCCGCACCACGATCAGCGACGGACGCTCATCCGCCTGTGCGGCTTCGATGGCGCGGTCGATCTGATCGAGGTCATTGGCATCGTCAACATGCTGTGTGTGCCATCCATACGCGTCGTAGCGCGCGGCAACGTCCTCCTTGAAGGCCAGGTCCGTACTGCCGTCGATCGTGATGCGGTTGTCGTCGTAGAAGACGATCAGCCTGCCGAGCCGCATGAAGCCGGCAATCGACGACGCCTCGCTGCTGACGCCCTCCATCATGTCGCCGTCGCTGGCGATGACGTAGGTCCAGTTGTCGACGATCTCGAAACCCGGACGGTTGAAGCGCTCTCTTTGCATGGCTTCGGCCAGGGCCATTCCCACCGCGGTGGCGATTCCCTGTCCCAGCGGACCCGTCGTCGTCTCCAGGCCAGCCGTGAGGTGAATCTCAGGGTGGCCCGGCGTCTTGCTGTCCCACTGCCGCAGTCGCTTGATCTCGTCCAGCGCGAGGTCGTAGCCGGTCAGGTAAAGAGCGCCGTACTGCAGGATCGATGCGTGGCCTGCCGAAAGGACAAAGCGGTCGCGTCCTGGCCAGCGCGGGTTCGCGGGATTGTGCCGCAGATGCTTGGTGAACAGCTGGAACGTTAGAGGGGCCAGCGCCATGGCTGTGCCGGGGTGGCCCGATCCCGCCTGCTGCACAGCGTCCATCGCCAGCGTGCGGATGGTGTTGATGCAGAGCGTAGTAACGTCCGTAGCGGTCGTCATTTGGCGTTCAGATTCCTCACTCCTGCCTCTGCGGGGAGCATTAGCGGAGTCTGTCCTGCAATCTCAACTTAGTCCAAACCTTATGGGTCTTGTGGCTCCCCGCCCTTGTGGACATAAAGGAGCCGTCAAACGAAGGGAGTCTGGACAGCGGTAGCGAACCTGGTTTCAAAACGGTGTCAAGAACCCGTATAGGTCAAATAGATCAGGACTTCCTCGCCGCCAACTTCGACCTCGCGAATTTCGTAGTCCTCGATGCGCACAGCTTCGGCGAGCTCCTGGTTGATCACGTCCTCCAGGCTCGCTTCGAATATCCCTGGAAGTTGCGCCCCTGCAGCCCGGACCTCACCAACTTCGACAACGATGTTGCCAGCCTCTGCTCGCGGATGAACGAGCGCGGCGAAGCGAGGACTTAACGGCACGCCCTGCACGCGGATATCGACCTCGCCCGATACCTCTACACCCTCATCGACGAACTCCGCCTCGATATCGTCGAGCTCGAAGGACAAGTCCGCTTCAACCAGCGCTTCCGTAACCAGCGTTTCGATCAGCTCCGCACTAAGTGCGACGAGGGCGTCACCATTGCCTTCGATGCGAGCATCGCCCTCACGAACGACAACCTCGACGTCTCCATTGCCATCGTCGAGATCCAGCACTTCCGGGGCGAAAAGGACGACGCCGGCGAGGGCCCCGGCGCCGGCAACGAACGCTATCACGACAGCCAGCAGTCCCGGCACTTGTCGGCTCCCTGAGAATGGTCTAGCGAATCGGCTACGATGTCTGGCTGTGGGCCACGTAGCTGTGACAACCCTAATCGAGGCGCCCGTCGAGCGCGTGTTTGAGCTCTGGACCGACGCCAGCCGCTACCCGGAATGGTTTCCGCACGTGCGGGGAATCAGCAATGTAAGCGCGCCCCTGGATCAGCCGGGCGCACGTTACACGCTACATCTGGATGGCCCGGTGAGAGCGCATTGCCAGGTTACGCGTGTGGAGCGGAATCACCGCCACGAGCACATTTTCAGACAGTCACCACCTCCGTCGTCAGGAGAGGCTGTCGTGACGTTCGAGTCCGTGGACGGTGGGACCTCACTGTCGTTCGA
>DASTBR010000060.1:0-3013 GCA_035711945.1 Dehalococcoidia bacterium | reverse complement strand
CCGTACGTCCCCTCGAAGTACAGCTCCTCGAACGGCGGTCGCGGGCGCTGACCACCGGCCTCCCAGCCCTCCGCCGGGTAACCGACCAGGATTACCCACAACGGCAACCAGTCCTCAGGCGTATTGAACGCCGTGCGAGCGGTCATCGGATTAGGCGTGTTCATGATCACGCCCAGGCCCAGCTCCACGCCCATCAGCAGCGCCTGGCAGGCCGCCATCCCGGCATCAGCTGCTGCGGCTACCGGGTACCCCGGCCCCTCGGTCATAGGCTTGAGGATCTGCGGATAGACCAGGTTGTCGACGAACTCGTGGCTCCAGCCGTGCGTCGGGTTCAGCGCCCCCACGTCCACCAGCTGCTTCAATCGCGATCCCTGGATCCGGTTGACCACCCCGAGGTCGACAAAGAGGTAGATGTGCACCGGCGCGAGGTCCAATGCCGTCGACGCCACCGGCGTCTTCAAGGAATTCAGCTGCTCCTCAGTCATCTCGTCCCGATTGACGACGATCGCTCGTAGCCAGTGCGCATTTACGGCGCACGACGCCAGCCGCGCCGCCTCCAGCATCATCTGGATCTTCTCCCGCTCCACCGGCTTGTCAGGTTCGAAGTAACGGATCGAGCGCCTCCGCCCGATGACCTCCTTGAACTCCATAGCGTCTCCTCATTCGCCTCGTCGGTTCGTGCGACGTTGTAGGGCCGTATGGTAATACGGCCTCCCTCACTTCCGGTAGAAAGGCGGTCAGACCTTCAACGCCTTCGCCCATGCCTTCGGCGCCGGTCCAACGGCGATCTCCTTGGCACCTAGGAACTTCGCAAGGTCCTCGATCGCCAGCCTCAGCTCCCCCGCATCGACCGTCCCATCAACACCCGGTTCAGCGTGCACCGCCCGCATCTCCAACCGGCCCGCTTTCCGGTCCATGTAGGCGTCCACCCGTCCAACCAGCCTTTCGCCCTGCAAGATCGGCAATAGGTAGTATCCGTACTTTCGCTGGTCCTTCGGCACATAGATCTCGGTCTTGAAGTAGAAGCCGAACAGGGTCTCGATGTACGGCCGGCGCAGCAGGTTGTCGAACGGCGAGAGGAGTGTTGTCCGCGGCGACCAATCACCGCTGTCGATTGCCCGGGCGAGCTCGATATCCTCCGGCCGCGCATACCAGGAACCCGGAATCTCGCCATCCGCCGAAACCACCCGCACCCGCTCGATCTTTCCCTTCTTCTCCAGTTCGGCCAACACCGCCGGCAACCCGTTGTAGCGGCCGGTGATGAAGTACTCGCGTATGTCCTTCTCGCGCGCGATACCACGCGCAGCCAGGGAGCGGACCGCAGCACGCCGCACGATCTCCGGCTCCTGCAGTCGCTCTTTGGGTGCCGACTCCGGCAGGCAACGCGCCGCAAGGTCCCAGAGCTTCTGTCCACCGGCGCGGCCGGCCACCATGACCTCGCCCTTCATCAAGAGGAAGTCGAGCATACGGCTGACATTACGCTCGGCCGTCCATGGGTCATAACCCTGCCAGCTACGCCGTGTGCGTGGCCCAAACGCTCGCAGGGGCAATGGCCCATCAGCCTTCAGCCGCCGCATGATCTCGCGCCGCAGACCCTCGTTCTCAGCCAGCCACGCCCGCACTCGCCGCGTCCAGACAGACTCTCGCCAGGGATACCGCTCCATCATGAGCCGATGGATCGGGTAGTCGTCGGTCAGCACAATCGACGCGGCATGCGCCCAGTATTCGAAGAGGCTCCTATCCTCCCAAAGCAGCTGCTCGAGCACGCCCCGGTCGTAGTTGCCGAGCCGGCTCCAGAGCACAAGCAGGTGGCTGCGCGCCACGACATTAATGGGATCGAGCTGCAGGCATGTCAGTTCCCTTATCACCTGCAGCATTCCGGCGGGATCCCCCTCCGGCGGTGCTCCCGCCAGCCGCTGCCGCGTCACCGCGAGCTTCCTGGCGGTGGTCAGGCTCAATTCAGGCAAGGACTTCTTCGCGGAGGCGCGCTGCGCGGTTCTCAACTCTGCCTCAGCGTATCCTCACGCTGTGTACGGAACCATCATGATGTGCCGTGTAAAGCCGGGGAAAAAGCAGGATCTCGAGGACTTCTTCGAAAAGTATGGGCACCTCGGCGAGTACCCGATCGAAGGCCACATTGGCAGCTACATTCTCTGGCGCGACAGCGACCCCGAGAGCGCGATCATCATGACGATCTTTGACAATCGCGAGGCCTATTGGCGCAACGCTCAGTCCGACGAGCAGCACGATCGTTACCTCCAGATCCGCTCGATGATCGAAGACGATCCGACCTGGAACGACGGCGACATCAAGCCCTTCCTGCGCTTCTAGATGTACGGGACGGTCGCCCACCTGAAGGTAATCCCCGGCCGACGGCACGAGCTGAATGAGTTGTTGGACGATCGTCCTGTGCCAGTCGTCGCTGGTTGGATAGCCAACTATCTCCTGGAGATAGACGATGACCCTGACCACGCCATCTTCGTCTCCGTCTTCGACAGCCGTGAGTCCTACCACGCCAATGCAGCCTCCTCCGAGCAGCATGAGCGCTACCGGCGCCTGCGCGAGCGCTTGACGGAAGATCCAGCGTGGACCGATGGCGAAATCTTTCCCTACATGAGCTTTCGGCAGCCTCCGGCCGAGAGCCGGCTCTACGGCAGCGTCGCTCGCATGGCTGTGAAGCCCGGCGCCCGACAAGCCCTCAACGACTTCCTCGAGGCGGCAACAGTGCGCTTCGACCAGGTTCGCAGCATGCAGGCCGGATACCTCGTGCTTGCCGAAAATGATCCGGATCTCGCCGTGATGGTTGGCGTGTTCGATTCGGAGGAGGCCTATCGGGCGAACTCCGAGTCACCGGAACAGCATCAGCGCTACCTTGAAATGCGGTCGCTCCTCACCCAGGACCCGGACTGGTACAACGGCCACATCACTCCCTACCTGAGGTTCTAGATGTACGGCACGATCGCTCATCTCACGGCCACTCCGGGCAAACGTCACCTGATCGGCGAGCTGCTCG
>DASTBR010000059.1:0-5134 GCA_035711945.1 Dehalococcoidia bacterium | reverse complement strand
TCGAGCACCAGCGAGCGCATAGCCTCAAGGACGTACGTCACCGGGTTGATCGTGGCCAGGAACTCCAGCCGCGGCTGAAAGATCTCCTTCGGCGCGAACGCCGGCGAGAGGAAGAGCAGGGGGAAGAAGAGCAGGAATCCTGCCTGCGCTGCCTGAGGACTGCCCGTGCGGATTGCCAGCGAAACGTTGAGCCCCGAGTAGGCCATCGAAAAGAGGCCGCCGAGGAGGACAAGCGTCAGCGCGCCGAGCACGCCCGACGCCATCCCGGAGCCGATGATCAACCCAACGATCACGATCAATGCGCTCAACAGAGCGCCCCGCACGCCGTCCGCGGCGATACGTCCGAGTACGATCGAGGCCCTGTTCGCTGGCGTCAGCAGCAGCTTGTCGAAATAGCCACTCTGGATGTCCGTAATCATCCCCATGCCAGCGCCGATTGAGACGCTGGCTGTCGCCTGCAGGATCGCGACCGGCAGCTGGAAACCCGTGAAGTTCTCAACGCCGAACGCCGCCTCGCTGATCTGTCCGATAGCACCGACCGTCACAGCCAGGAAGAAAAGCGGGATGAAGATGTTCTGGAGCTCCACCCCCCACTGGCGAAGTGCCTCTCGCAGCGCCCGCCGCATCAGGAAGTAACTGTCGTACGTTATTGCCAGCATTCGCGCACCCCGCTTGCGTTACGGCTCAGCGTCCGGCTCCTTTGTTGCCGTCGAAGACCACTGTTTCCTCTCCGACTTCCACGATCCCGTAACGCAGGTCGCCTGCTCGCTCGTAGACGTGTAGGACTGCGCCGGTCGTCGTTGGCTGCGTCTCCACCAGTTGGAACGCCGCCGGGATAGCCCCCTCTCCAAATAGCCGCTTGCCTTCGCCGATGACCACAGGGAACTGCCAGATGCGCAGCGTATCGAGCAGGTCGTGCTTGAGCAGCGACTGCAGGAGGTTGCTGCTGCCATGCACCTGGATCTCGTTACCGTCCTCGGCCTTGAGCTTCTGAATCTCCTCAGCAAGATCTCCCTTTAGCAACCTTGAGTTGTTCCAATCCACCCTGCTGAGCGTTCGCGAGGCCACGTACTTTGGCCGCTGGTTCAGCGCAGCCGCTACGCGGTCATCGGGGTCTGTCGAATTCGGCCAGGAACCCGCGAAGATCTCGTAAGTACGGCGGCCGAGGAGAAATCCTCCAGCGCGGTCGACCCACTCGTCCATGACCTCGCCCATCCGTTCGTCGAAGTAAGGCACGAGCCACCCGCCATGTTCAAACCCGCCGTCACGGTCCTCATCTGGGCCGCCCGGCGCCTGCATGACGCCGTCGAGAGACGTGAACGTGCCTGCAACCAGTTTGCGCATCGCTAGTCTCCTTTGTTGGATATGCCAAGCTGCATCAGTGCTGCTTCTCCAGGCTTTCGGCCGCCGACTGGCCGTCCCCGTCGAGATGGTGACCGGTTTTGCGCAGAAAGACGTCGTCCAGGGTTGGACGGCTCAACGTCACCTCACCGACGCTTACGCCAGACTCCGTCAGCTTGAGCACCATCGGAGCGATATGCCTGGCACCCTCCCGGATGTAGACGACCACCGCGTGGTCGACGACGCGGACCTCGGCCGCGCCGTCCAGGCTCATCACCGCATCGTGTGCCCGCCGTACGTCCTCCTCATTTCCCTCGATGCGCGCTGTAATCACGTCCGTTCCGATGCTTGCCTTCAGTTCTTCGGGCGAACCAGTGGCGATGATCTTCCCGCGGTCGATGATCGCCACGTCGTCTGCCAGCCGGTCCGCCTCTTCGAGGTACTGGGTCGTCAGAAATACGGTCACTCCCTGCTCGTGGTTCAGCGCCATGATGTACTTCCAGATCGCCTCGCGGCTGATCGGGTCAAGTCCAGTCGTAGGTTCATCCAGAAACAAGATCTTCGGGTCGTGGACGAGCGCCGCGGCAAGGTCCAAGCGTCGCTTCATTCCGCCGGAGTACGTTCCCACCCGACGGTCCGCGGCGTCTTCGAGGTCCACGACGCTGACCAGGTACGCGACCCGCTCTTCGAGCTTGCGCCCGTTCAGGCCGAATAGCTGTCCTTGCAGATACAGGAGTTCACGGCCCGTTTGCAGGTCATCCAGGCCGGCTTCTTGCAGCGCGACGCCCACGGTACGCCGCACGCGCTGCGCGCGCTTCACGACATCGAGCCCTGCTACCTCGGCGTGACCGCTCGTTGGTCGCAAGAGTGTCGTCAGCATGCGCACGGTCGTTGTCTTGCCGGACCCGTTGGCGCCGAGGTAGCCAAAGATCTTCCCCTCGTCGATCGAGAGGTCGATCCCGTCGACAGCCCGGATTTCTGGAGTGAAGTGCTTAACGAGGGCTTCGGCTCTGATTCCGGAGGTCAACCGACCGCTCTCCGCAGCGCCATGATCTGAGCTTATCGGGCAGGCCTGGCGCGACGCCGCAATCCCACTGAGAGCGTGACAAACGTCACGCTCCTCGCCGATCCGCCGCTAGTCTGGCAAGGGATGACCGCCCGCGGAATACGTGCCAGCCTTTTCGTCGAAGAGCTCGATCGCCTTCGATTGAACACGATAGTGACGGTGCCCGACACCCATCAGCGGACCCTCCTCGCCGCGCTCGGTCGCGACCAGAGGTTTCGAGTAGTCACGGCCGCGACGGAAGACGAGGGAGTCGGCATCTGCGCCGGCCTCTGGTGGGGAGGCGTTGACCCGTTGCTCCTGATCCAGCACGCTGGGGTGTTCGCGTCAGTTAACACGCTTCGCGGCATCGGTCTCGATATGGGCATCCCGATCACTATGCTTGTTGGCCTCTATGGGCGTGACCCTGCGGTAGCACCCGAGGACTCTCGAGGCTCGATGAATCGCATGGTTCTGCCACTCCTTGAACATCTCGGCATCCAGCACGAACTCATCGAAACCGCGAACGACCTCCCGGCGCTTGAGCGCATAAAGGCACAGGCTCAGGTAGATGCTCGCCCCGCCGCCGCCATTGTCGGCGCGGAGACCATATGACCTCCCTGACGCGCGCTGCATCCCTGCGGGCTCTCGCCTCGCTCCGCCACGAACAGATCGTCGTCCCCACGATGACCGCCCTCGCAGGCTGGCACGCCATCCAGCAGAGCGACCTCGATATGCCCTGCGTTGGGGCCATGGGCAGCGCCTCAAGCATGGCTCTTGGGCTCGCTCTGGCCCGTCCAGAGCGCCAGGTCTGGGTTCTCGATGGCGACGGCAGTCTGCTTATGCAGCTCGGATCGCTGGCGACGATCGCCGAAGCCGCACCGCCCAACCTCTACCACTTCGTCTTTCATAACGGCGTCTACGTCTTCTCTGGCGATCAGAAGATTCCCGGAGGCAGCCGTATCGACTTCGCCCTGATGGCGAAGGCTGCCGGCTACAGCAAGAGCTTCACGTTTGACGATGCCGAATCCTTCGTCACCACGCTCGACGACGTTCTCGCTCAGCCTGGCCCCGTACTCGTCCAGCTAAAACTCGACCAGTCCGTCGACGACGGCCTTCCCGTGCGCGACATCCCTCTCGATCCGGGTGAGCGCGGCCGCCGGCTGCGCCAGCTCCTGGCCTCGACTCGAGCCGGCTAAGCGCTCCCTTTCTGGTAAAATCGGAGTGCTCACAGCACACTCATTTCGCCCCCGCATAACTTGGAGGTCCCCACTTGTCACAGCTAAGTGATCGCGACGTTGTCATCGTCGAGGCAGTCCGCACACCGATTGGCCGCCGCAACGGCAGCCTTAGCGAGATCCATCCAGTCGAGCTCGGCGCTCAGGTCCTGAAGGAGGTCGTCAGCCGTGCTGGCACGACCCCCGACGTCGTCGAGGACGTGGTTTTCGGCTGCGTCAGCCAGCGCGGCGAGCAGTCGCTCAACATGGGCCGCAATGTCGTCCTCGCCGCAGCCTTCCCGTACACAATCCCCGGCGCGACCGTCGACAGGCAGTGTGGCTCCAGCCAGGCCGCGGTCCACTTCGCGGCCAACCTCATCCAGTCAGGGGTTGTCGACTGCGCCGTCGGCGGCGGCGTGGAATCGATGTCCCGTCATCCTCTGGGTTCCAGCGTGGCGCAAGGTGGCTTTCCCTTCACGAAATCCATGACCGACCAGTACGCTCTAACGGGCCAGGGCCAGGCAGCCGACGCCATCGCTCGCACCTGGGACATCACCCGCGAGCAGATCGACGAGTTTGGTTACCAGAGCCACATGAAGGCGACTCGGGCTCGCGAGGACGGAACGTTCGACAAAGAGGTTGTCGCCGTCGACTTCGAGAAGGAAGGCGTCAAGGGCACGCTCACCCGCGACGAAGGCCCGAGGCCTGACACGACCCCGGAGAAGCTGGCTGGGCTGCAGCCGTCCTTCGGCGAAGATGGCTTCCACACCGCAGGTAACTCCAGCCAGATCTCGGACGGCGCTGCGGCTGTCCTTCTCATGTCAGCGGCGCGGGCCAAAGATCTCGGCCTCAGGCCGCGGGCACGCATCATCGCCCAGGCGGTCGTCGGATCGGATCCGGTTCTAATGCTGACCGGGCCTATCACTGCGACGCCCAAGGTCTTGGAGAAGGCCGGACTCAAGCTTTCCGACATGGACGCCATTGAAATCAACGAGGCCTTCGCTTCGGTCGTCCTGGCCTGGCAAAAGGAGCTCCAGCCCGACCTGTCGAAGGTCAACGTCAACGGTGGAGCCATCGCCCTTGGTCACCCCGTGGGCGCGACCGGTGCCCGCCTGATGACCACTCTCCTCCATCACCTGGAGCGCACAGGCGGACGCTATGGCCACGAGGTAATGTGCTGCGGCGGTGGCCTCGGCACCGCCACTGTCATCGAGCGTCTCGACTAGCCTTCACACCTACCAACCAAGAGGGGAGCAGAGTGCTCCCCTCTTTCTTTCTGGTGCGTTCGTCGTAACCTATGGCCCGGTTACTCGTTCGCCAGTCCGCTCCGGATCAACGCCGAGATTGCCGGTGCTAGTCCTCAGGTTTGTCTCGTCGCCCTCGTTGACGTCGCGCAGGTAACTCTTGATCTTTCCCAGCAAACTGTCATCGTCGGCAGTTTCCCCGTGTTCTGTGCGCACGTGCTCGCTGGCCCGCCTGATGACTTCGTCCTCTTCCATGGCCTGGAATGAGCTCCCGCAGCCCCATCCGGTCT
>DASTBR010000058.1:0-4426 GCA_035711945.1 Dehalococcoidia bacterium | reverse complement strand
GGCGCCACGCCGTCGACCCCATGCACGACCACCCAGTGCGGCACCTCGATGCCGCGCAGCGCGGCCCGCATCGGCCACTCCAGGAGCTCTCGCGGCAGGGTCGCCTTTCGGTCCATCAAGCGCTGCGACCCGCGCCGCATTATCACCTCGTCCAGAGACGGCGATTCGGGAACCTCGTCGAGCGCCTCGCCCTGTGGCCAGGGCGGCCCGAGCTGGTCGCGCTCTCCGGCCCGCTGGGCCTCGGTGCAGAGGGGAAGCTCTACGGACGGCAGGGCTCCCTTGACCGCCGGGCCCGATGGCTCGATAGCCGGCTCGCCGTCAGCGAGTGAGACCAACGCCAGCGGATACTCGTGCACGCCGTCGGCGGCCACGAGGTCGCGCAGCTGCGCATCGGGGAAGAGCGTACGCAGGCGCGGCTCCAGACCCGCGCTGGCGGCGGCCGCCAACAGCTGCGAGAGCAGCGTGCCGGCATCCCAGTAGAGGTGTCGCCAGCCACGCTCCGCGTAGCGCCAGCCGGTACGCCAGGGGATACCGGTGACCACGATCGTCGTCGCCTGGCCGCCGGCTGGCGGCCCCACCTGGCGCAGCGTGTGCTCGATCGGGTCGTACCAGTGGACGCCGTCGGGGACGCCGCGGACGTCACGGGTACTGACGTAGATCTCGAGCGGAAAGCGCGCGCCGGCCGAGCCGGCGGCGCGAAACAGCGTACGCCGCCCGGCGCGCTCCGAGGTACGCACGATTCCGCCGCCCAGGAAGAGCACGCGCCCGAGCTGCGCGGCGTCAAGCTCCTGCGCAACCTGCGGCGCCCCGGCAAGCACGGCAGCTGCGCTGGCCCCGGCCCGAGGGAGGTCGCGGGGCAACTTCGTCACCGGCAGGTCTACCTCGTACTCCTTTACCGGAGGCGGCAGCCTATCGGGGTCGTTCTGCGGCAGGTCGTGGCGCAGACGTGGGTCGTCGGCGCGGACGTCCCATTCACGATTCGGGTTGTAGGAGGTCAGGCGATGCAGTAATCCCGCGCCGCTATCGAAGTCCACTGCTTAGCACAGTACCCGTTCGCGGCTCGTCTGGAGCCATGCACAAAAAGAACAAAGGCCGGGCAACAATGCCCGGCCTCTGTCTTTGAGGGGGATCGTGACTAGCGGAGCTTGTGGCCCTCGACGTCGTCGTCGTCCTCACCGCGCCACTTGTGGCCTTCGGTGTCGTCCTCGTCGTCGTCTTCGCCACGAAGCTTGTGGCCCTCAACGTCGTCCCGGAGCTTGTCAAACTTTTGACCTTCCAGTTCGCCGTCCTTGAGCTTTTCCGCGATATCGCGTTCCGACATTAGGTTCCCCTCCATTCGGCACCTTGGCGCCGTTGTTACGCAAGTGATGCTATGTCTGCAACTCCTGACAGGATGTAGCCGATGCTACGGATCGGCTGTCATCTGCAGGACACGCCGGATGTGACATTAGTCCGCGAGAGTCAGCTGAGCCGGGCTCCTCGCATAAAGCCTCTGCAAGAAGCAACCTTAGCGAGCATCTAAAGGAGCAGGGTTTGGCCGAGATCACACCACGCTGGGAATGGCGCGCCTTCGGCGCCCGCTTCGGGCCGGCGGAAGCTGTCTTCGACGCCCTCGAGCCAACGGAAGTTCGTGAGAGCGCCGAGCTATATCTCCTCGGCAACGCCGTGCACAACGTGAAGATTCGCGACGGCCTCCTCGACATCAAGATCCTGCGCGAGGTCAACGCTGACGGACTGGAGATGTGGATGCCGGTCATGAAGGCCGGCTTCCCCCTTCCGCCAGGCGAGATCAGGCGAGCCTTCGAGGCTTTGGAGCTACCGGCGCCGTCGCTGGCCCGGGAGTCCTACACACTCGACCAGCTGATCGAGGAGGTGATAAAGCCGCATGGCACCGTGCGGAGGGCGAACGTCCACAAGCGGCGGGTGCGTTACAAGCTGGAGGGGTGCGCCGCCGAGCTCGATGACGTGTTGGTCGACGGGCGGGCGACGCGGTCAGTCGCCATAGAGTCCGAGGACGCCGAGGCGGTAATGCGAGCCGTTCGGTCCGCCCGCCTCGAAGGTTGGGTGAACACGAGCTACATGCGTGGCCTGTCCGACCTGCTGGACGACGTGCCCTCCCGCTATGCGGTGATCGACTGCGGCACGAACTCGATCAAGTTCCACCTCCGTGAGCGGCTCGCGAGCGGAGGATGGCGAACCATCGCCGACCGCTCGGAGATAACGCGGCTGGGCGAGGGCCTCGAGGAGGGCGGGAGGATCACTCCGGCCGCGATCGACCGAGCGACTGCCGCCATTTGCGACATGGTCGAGGAAGCGCGAAGGCATGACGCCCGTGCCATCGCCGCGGTAGGTACCGCCGGCCTGCGAATGGCCAGCAACGTCGATGAGGTTGTGGAGGCGATCCGTGAGCGCTGCGGCGCGACGGTGGAAGTCACCCCCGGCGAAGAGGAGGCCCGGCTCTCCTTTCTGGCGGTGGTCACGGGATTGGGCCTGGGTGAGGAGGTCGCCGTCTTCGAGACGGGCGGAGGCAGCTCACAGTTCACGTTCGGCCATGGCGCGCAGGTCGACGAGCAGTTCAGCGTGAACGTCGGGGCGGTGCGCTACACCGAGCGCTTCGGCCTGGCCCAGGTCGTAGGTGACGACCTGCTGAGGGAGGTACTGGCTGCCATATCGAAGGACCTTTCGCGACTGGATGATTACCCCGAGCCAGGCGCCCTAGTCGGCATGGGCGGCTCGATCACAAACATCAGCGCGGTGAAGCACGAGCTGGCGACCTACGACCCGGACGTTGTCCAGGGCTCGGTTCTGCAGCGGGCCGAGATCGACCGTCAGATCGAGCTCTATCGATCAATAGACGCCGACGCCCGCCGCTCAATCGTCGGCCTCCAGCCGAAGCGAGCCGACGTGATCCTGGCCGGCGCCTGCATCGTCCGCACCGTGATGGACAAGCTGGGCCAGAACTCGCTTACGGTCAGCGACCGTGGGCTACGCCATGGACTCATGATCGACCGCTTCGGCAGCTGAGAGCAGCCGCGAACCGAGCCGGCATCTGTCGCTCGACCTAAGCATCCATACGGCGTACAAGTAGCAATCATGTCCGCCTCGGATGCAGGGTCGATCGCGATCGAAGAGCAGCGTCCACGTGGGTTGAGCCTGAGGGGCGCCACATTCCTTGGCGTCGGTTCCATGGTGGGCGCCGGGATCTTTACCCTGCTCGGGGAGGCGGGCGCCGTCGCAGGGTCAGCCGTCTGGATCTCATTCCTGCTGGGCGGCTTCGTCGCGCTGCTCATGGGCTACACGGTGGCCAAGCTGGGCACGCGCTTTCCGGCCTCCGGGGGACTGGTCACGTTCTTCGTCGAAGGCTATGGGAACGGACATCGAGCCGGGATTGCCTCATGGATCATGTACTTCACGGCCCTTGTCGTTTCAGCCATGGTGGCGGTGTCGTTCGGCAACTACGCCTCGGAGCTGCTCTTCGAGGACAAAAGTGATTTCCAGGTCAAGACGCTGGCGGCCCTCGTGGTCCTGGCGATGGGGGCGGTCAACGTCGTCGGCGCAAACGTGGTTGAGAAGGTCCAGACGCTGATTGTCCTGGTGGTGCTTACCGTGTTCGCCGTCTTCATCGTGGCGACATGGTCCGATATGGATACTGACCTTCTGCGCAGGTCCACTTACCCGGATACGAGATACATCATCTCCAGTGTCGGGCTGACCTTCTTCGCGTTCCTAGGCTTTGCGGTCATCAGCTTCACTGCTGCCGACGTCGAGGACCCCGAGAAGAACGTTCCGCGCGCCACATACTCAGCGCTTGGGATCGCGACTGTCCTCTATGTCCTCATCGCCCTCGGGGTATTTGGCACGCTCACCGTCGCCGAAGTCATCGGGTTCGGCGGGACTGCGCTGGCCGAAGCGGCGCGGCCCTCGCTCGGTGACGCCGGTTTCGCGATGATGGCCATCACTGCGGTGCTGGCGACCACGTCGTCGACGAACGCCAACGTCTACACCGTCAAGGAGGTCACGCAGAAGGTGACCGAGATCGGCCAGTTTCCAGGGGTAATGGCCCGCCGATCGCCCGTCCAGGCAAGCTGGGGCCTCGTAATTTCTCTCGGCTTAATCATCATCCTGTCGGTTTTCTTTGACCTGACGGCTATCGCGTCGATTGGCAGCGCAGCGGCGCTGGGGCTCTTCCTCCTGCTAGGAATGGCGGCCTACCGCTTGCGCGAGGAGACCAACTCCTCGCCGCTGATCTTGCTGCTGGCAATTGTCTTGACCGCCGGCGTGCTGCTCATATTCGTTGCGGACACGCTGGACAACGACCCCGATACATTTGTCGCCATCGCTGTGATCTTCGCCCTGGCGGTGCTGCTGGAATTCATCATCTCAGCGCGGCGACAAGAACCAGTTGAGCCTGTGGCAGCGACATCGG
>DASTBR010000057.1:0-2563 GCA_035711945.1 Dehalococcoidia bacterium | reverse complement strand
TGCCACCGGCGTCTCGGCGCCCGACACGATCAACGGCATCAAGCAGCGCCCCATCGATGGCGTGAGCATGACGTACACGTGGGACAAGGCGAACGCCGACGTCCCGTCCCAGCGTGGCACGCAGTACTTCGAGATGCTCGGCAATCGGGTGACCATCCGGCCTATCATGGCCGCATCAGCAAGGAAGGACGCGCGCATGCTCGTGCGCTACTCGTCGAAGCCGCTTGGTCCATTGCAAGGCAACCTGGACCTCTTCGCGCCTTCTTCCAAAGGGTAAGAGCAAAATGAGCGGCCTGCACCGAGTGGTCCACCTCCATTGTTAGTTTAGCCGCGGACGCAACGCTATGGCCGGCGGAGCGCTCTCAACAGCTGGCGAGGCCGGCCATGCCACAATCTCCGGCGCCGGCGGTTTGTAGCCGAGCGAGGAATGCGGACGCACGCGATTGTAGTGCCGGCGCCATTCCTCGATGACGATCTGCGCTTCGCGGAGCGTCGTAAATATCTCCCCGTTGAGCAGCTCATCGCGCAGCCGCCCATTGAAGCTCTCGACGTAGCCGTTCTCCCAAGGGCTGCCGCGCTCGATGTAGGCCGTGCTTGCGCCGACCGCCCTGATCCACCCCTTCACGGCCTCGGCGATGAACTCAGGCCCCTGGTCGGAACGGATGTGCGCCGGCACGCCGCGCATCAGGAACAGATCGGCCAGCGTCTCGATCACGTCCATCGAGTTCAGCTTGCGCGCCACCTTGATGGCCAGGCACTCGCGCGTGAACTCGTCAACGATGTTGAGCATGCGATACTTCCTCCCGTCAGAGGTACGATCCTCGACGAAGTCATAGGCCCACACATGGTTCGGTCGTTCCGGTCGAAGCCGAATGCAGGAGCCGTCGGCCAGCCACAGCCGGCGTCGCTTCGGCTGCCTCGCTGGAACCTTCAACCCCTCGCGTCGCCAGATCCGGCCTACCCGCGATACGCTCACATCCCAGCCTGCCTCGTTCAGCAAGGCCGTGATCCGCCGGTAGCCGTAACGGCCGTACGCCCGAGCCAGCGCAACGATATCGGCCGTCAACCTGGCCTCGTCGGTCCGCCCCCGAGGCGCCTTGCGCTGCGTCGAGCGGTGCTGTCCGAGCGCCGCACAGGCACGGCGCTCGGATACCTGCAGCTCACGCTGAATGTGCTCGACGCATCGACGCCGGCGCGAGGGGCTTAGAAGTTTCCCCGCGCTGCTTCCTTCAGGATCAACTTGTCCAGCGTCAGGTCCGACACCGCCTTGCGAAGCCGGGCATTCTCAACCTCCAGCTCCTTCAGACGCTTCACCTGGTCGAGCTTCATGCCACCATACTCGCTGCGCCACCGGTAGTAGGTCACCTCCGTCACGCCAATCGAGCGGATCGCATCCGCCATCGATGTGCCCTGGCCGGTCATCACTTCAACCTGCCGCAGCTTCGCAATGATCTCTTCAGGCTTGTGCCGCTTCCCCATCGTGGTCCTCCAGTTGGCCCCTCAGGCCATACCTCAAATCGGACCACTTCGCCGTAGGCACCTCATTGCACCAGTATCTCTCGACGGCTCGATACACCTTGAACAGCGCGCGGATGTTTCCCGCGACGCCGTAGTAGGCGTAGTGACCGCGCAGGACGGCATTGATCTCGCCGACCTGCTCGCCGATCTGGTGATGCCGAATGCTCCGCATCAGTTCTTGCAGCGACAGAAGGCCTCGCCTGAGGCGAGACTTCTCGGTACGCATACCCACCTTGAAGTTACCCTTCCTGTTGCGCGTGCAGTAGAGCGTCAGGCCCAGAAAGTAGATTGTGTCTGGGCGTTTCCTGCCGCCATGCTTGCCCGCGTGTCGCTGCGCGAACCGACCGAACTCGACCAGCTTGGTCTTGGTCGGTTCCAGAGTGAGACCGAACTTGCCCAACCGTCGACGCAAGGCATCCTGCACGCGTAGAGCGTCCGATCGATACTGGAAGCAGATCACGAAGTCGTCGATGTAGCGCACCAGACGGGCTTCGCCCCGCAACCGGCACTTGACCACGCGCTCGAACCAAAGATCGAGCACGTAATGGAGGTACAGGTTGCTCAGCAGCACGCTGACCGAACCGCCTTGTGGTGTTCCCGCTTCGCTCGGATGGACTGCGCCGTCCTCCAGGACGCCCGCCTTCAACCAGCGCCGGATCAGACTGATCAGGCGTGCATCACCGACTCGATGTTCGACAAACCGGAGCACCCAATCGTGATCGAGGCTCCCGAAGAAGTTCTTCAGATCCGCCTCCAGCACCCACCCGATCGTGCCCCCGGCAATGACCTCGTTGAGGGTTGCCAAGGCACGATGGGCACCGAGCCCAGGTCTGCCGCCGAAAGAGCAGGGCAGGAAGTCCTGCTCGTAGATGGCGGACAGCACCTCGGCCGTGCTGCGCTGAAGGGCCCGGTCCGACACGGTCGGCACCCCAAGAGGGCGCTTCTCCGTCTTTCCGGGCTTCGGGATATAGACGCGGCGGATGTTCGGTGCCCTATATCCTTGTCGGTGGACTGAGGCGAGCATGGGCTCGATCCAGTCCTCGAA
>DASTBR010000056.1:0-7720 GCA_035711945.1 Dehalococcoidia bacterium | reverse complement strand
AGATGTAAAGGACGCCTAAATCCTCACACGATGCGAACGTAGTCCACGCCCAAAGTCGCGGAAGTGAAAGGCTTGTCGGTCAGGATCGTTGCGACGATCTCCAGCGTGTCGATCAAACGCGGCCCAGGCCTGCTCGTAAAGTTGTGGCCATCGATCGCGAAGACGCGGCCAGAACGCACAGCCGGAAGACGTCCCCACCACGCTGGCAGTTCCGTCGTTCGATACTCCGCGACGGCCTTCGGCAGGCTGTAGCCACAGGGCGCGATGATCAGTGTCTCCGGCGCAGCCGCCTGCACAGCCTCCCATTCGCAACGCCGCGACTTTTCGCCGGACCTCATCAGCCGGTCGCACGCACCGGAGACCTCGATGATCTCCGGAATCCAATGGCCCGCTGCCATCGGGGGCTGCAGCCACTCCAGGCAGACGACGCCATGGTCGCGAGGCTCGGCTTCGGCTCGCACGCGCTCGATGCGCTCCCTCAGACGTTCGACTTCGTGGGTCGCCAGCTCGCCTCGACCCGTCACCTCGCCGAGATAAGCGATGTTTTGAAGCATCCCATCCAGCGTGGACGGCTCGAAGGATACAACGTTTGGAGTGCCATAGAGGTCCATAGCCATCGCCTCGACCTCGCTCCGCGAAACAGCGCAGACCTCACAGATCTCCTGCGTCAGGATTACATCAGGCCGCAGATCGCGAATCCTCGCGACATCCAGCTCATAGAGCGACCTGTGATCGTGCTGCAGTTGGCCTACCTGACGCTGGATCTCGGCTCCGTTGCGGCTAGCGTCGACGATCGTCCGCGTAACGTGCGGCTTCAGTGCGGCCTCAGAGGGGAAATCGCACTCGTGGCTTACACCCACCAGGTCGTCGCCGAGGCCAAGCAGGTACACCATTTCCGTGGCCGCCGGCAGGAGGGAGATGATGCGCATGGTCGCAGTCTAGTTTCCTGTCCCGGCAACCATGGCTACCTATCATCGATTCGCAACTCATGAACGCGAAAGTCCTACAGACACTCGAGTTCGACAAGGTCCTCCAGCGCGTCGCTGGCTTCACCGCCTTCTCGGTGGGCCGCGAAGCTGTGCTCGCCCTGACGCCTTCGCCCGACCTCGAGCAAGTCAAGCTCAGGCAGCAGCTAACCGCCGAGGCTGCACGCCTGATGGAGCTGCAGCCAAGCGCAGCCATTACCGGCGCGCACGACATTCGCTCCTTTGCCGAGAAGGCAGCCCTGGCTGGGATGCTCGAACCAGCTGAGCTTCTGGAGGTCGAGTCCACCCTCAGCGGCGCACGGCGGCTCAAAGGTACAATCGGCCGCCTCTCTGCTCAGGTCCCTCGGCTCCTCGACGTATCTCGCGGCCTCGCCGATCTCCCTCAGGTGGCGGAGGAGATCAAGACCGCCATCAACCCCCAGGGCGAGGTCACCGACGCCGCCAGCCCCGTCCTCGCTGGCATCCGTCGCGAAGAGCGGGTCTCCCACGACCGGTTGGTCCAGAAGCTGAACACCATTGTCCAGTCGCCAACAGCACGCGAGGCTCTCCAGGAGCCCCTCGTCACCCAGCGCGATGGACGCTACGTCATACCTGTCAAAGCCGACATGCGCGGTCGTCTTGCCGGCATCGTCCACGACGTCTCATCCAGCGGCGCCACGCTCTGGATCGAACCTCTCGCAGTGGTGGAGCTGGGCAATCGCTGGCGAGAGCTCCAGGCCGAGGAGCGCCACGAGGTCGAGCGTGTGCTTCGCCACTTGTCAGCCCTCGTCGGCGAATATGCCGACGAGATAAGGACCACCATCGCAGCTCTCGCAGAGCTGGACCTTCACATGGCAGCCGCGCGCTACGGACTGTCAGTCTCCGCCGGCCTGCCCCTCGAAGCGGATCAACGCGAATGGCTGGTGGAGGCGCCCTCGGAGCTCCGACTCTACGAGGCGCGCCATCCCCTGCTTAGCGGTGAAGTCGTGCCGATCGACCTCGCGATCGGCGGCGACTACCAGGTCGTCCTGATCACCGGCCCCAATACCGGTGGTAAGACCGTTGCCCTCAAGACGGCCGGGCTGCTGACCCTGATGGCTCAATCGGGCCTGCCTGTTCTCGCTGGCCCCAATTCGCAGGTTCCGGTATTCGACCAGGTCTTCGCGGATATTGGCGACGAGCAAAGTATCGAGCAGTCGCTCTCCACCTTCAGCAGCCACATGCGCAACATCATCGCCATCCTCGAGGAAGTTACCCAGAACAGCCTCGTCCTCCTCGACGAGCTGGCAGCGGGCACCGACCCTGTCGAGGGGGCTGCTTTGGCCCAGGCGATAATCGAGCAATTGCTTGAGGCCGGATGCCTCGCTGTAGCCACCACGCACCACGGCGAGCTCAAGGTCTTCGCCCACAACACCTCCGGGGTAACGAACGCCTCGGTCGAGTTCGACACCGAAACTCTCGCTCCGACTTACCACCTGACCATTGGTCTCCCTGGCCGCAGCAATGCTCTCGCAATCGCCAAGCGGCTCGGCATGAACGAGGACGTGCTCAGTCGCGCTGGCCAGGTTGTCGAACCGGAACGCGCCGAGTTCGAGAAACTCCTCGCTGATATTCAGCGCCAGCGCGATGAGGCCGATAGCGCGCGTCGCGCCGAGCAGATAGCACGTCGTGAGGCTGAGGAGGTGCGCGAGCGCCTCGAGAAGCGCATGGATGAGCTCGAGACGCAGCGCGCCGAGCTGACCACGGCCGCCAGGCGCGACGTCGAGCGCGAGGTAGAGGACGTTCGGGAGACCCTGAGGCGGGCGCGGAAGCGGCTGTCCGATGCCGAGGAAAGGGCGCTGGCTGAAGCCCGCGCGGAGATTGAGCAGGCGGAGGAAGCCGTCGAGTCCCTACGCTCGCGTGAAGAGCCGCGCATTAAGCGCAAGCCTGCTGTCGTCCCGCCACCCGATCCCGCTGTCATCTCAGCCGGAGACCTCGTCTATCTCGACGGGCTCGACCAGCCGGGCGAGGTCGTCAAACCGCTTGACGAACGCGGTGAACTCGAGATCCTCCTCGGCAGCCTGCGCACCCGTGTGCGGCCTGGACAGATCGCCCGCGTCGAAAAGCCATCCGGCTCGCGAGGCGGTGGCGTCTCGATCGAAATGCGCCCTGCGCCCACCGAGGCTAGCTCCGAGATTCACCTTAGAGGCGACCGCGTTGAGACTGCTCTGCCCAAGCTCGAGCGCTTCCTCGAAGACGCTCACCGCGCCGGTTACCCTTCGGTCCGCGTAGTCCACGGCAAAGGCACCGGAACTATGCGCCAGGTCGTCCGCGAGACGCTCTCCAATAACCCTCTGGTTCGCTCCTTCACCACAGCGCCATCCAACGAAGGCGGCGAAGGCGTCACTGTCGCCGAGCTCGCAGTCTGATGCACGACTGGTGAATTAGCCTGTTGCCGATGATCACAGTTCTGGCCGGTGGTGTCGGCGCCGCTCGCTTCCTCGAAGGCTTGTATGCAGTCCACCCGCCGGATCAGATCACGGTCATTTCCAACGTTGGCGACGACCTCGAAATCTACGGCGTGCGCGTCTCGCCCGACATCGACATCGTCCTCTACACCGTGGCCGGGCTGATCGACCCGCGCGGTTGGGGCATCATTCATGACACGTTCCACGTCGTTGAGTCCCTCGAGCGCTTCGGCGAGGAGACATGGTTTCGCCTTGGCGACCGTGACTACGCGACATCTCTCTTTCGTTCGCGCCGCCTCGCCGAGGGGGCTTCGCTATCCGAGGTCACCGACGAGATCCGCCGGGCGCTCGGGCTCCGCTTCCGCCTCATCCCAGCCACGGATCTACCCCTGCAGACGAAGATCAGCACCACCAATGGCAAGCTCGACTTCCAGGACTACTTCGTGCGCCGCCGACAGGCCGATGAGGTGCTGAAGGTCACCTTCGAAGGGACCGGCAAGGCAAAGCCGGCTCCTGGCGTCCTCAGGGCGATCCTCGACGCCGACGCCGTGGTCCTGGCTCCCAGCAATCCCCTTGTCAGCATCGCGCCGATTCTCGCGGTCAAAGGGATCCGCGAGGCGCTGCGCGATACCAGCGCCCGAGTAGGCGCGATTAGCCCGATCGTCCAGGGTGGCGCCATCAAGGGGCCCGCCGACCGCATGCTGCGCAGTATGGGCCTGGAGTCTAGCGCTTTGCAGGTCGCCCGGCTATACCAGGACTTCCTCGACCTCTTCGTCCTCGACGCTGCCGACGCCGAGCTTGCCGATGCTGTCGCCGAGCTGGACATTCAGCCTTTGGTCACGGCGACCGTGATGACCGATTTCCACGTCAAGAGGAATCTTGCGACGGCGACTTTGAGCGCCCTAGGCTTGCCTCCTGATGGCCGCGGCGCTGATCCCGGTTAAATCCCTGCGTGAGGGCAAGACACGCCTGTCTGCCGTCCTCACTGCGGAGCAGCGCCATCAGCTGACCATCGCGATGCTCTACGACGTTCTGCAGGCCGCCATCGAGGCAGGGCTATGGCCTGTCACTGTCGTCTCGGCCGACGCCGATGTGCTTTCGGCCGCTGTGGCGCAGGGAGCGCGCGGACTTGTGGAGCCTGAGGCTGCGCGCGGGTTGAACCCTGCTGTCGAGCACGGGCTGGGCGTGCTCGAGCGTCACCGCGTCGAGCGAGCAATCGTCCTTCAGCCTGATGTGCCGACGGTCGAGGCGTCGGATCTGAGCGCGATTTCTGACCTCTTGGGCGAGCACCAGGTCGTAATCGTGCCGTCAACCGATGGCGGTACCAACGCGCTCGGGCTGCACCTTCCGCCGGCGATCCGGCCCGGTTTCGGACCCGAGTCGGCGGCGCGCCACAGCCAGGCGGCCTGGCTGGCCGAGGTCTTTGTCGCTGTGAGGATGTTCGAATCGCTGGCATCAGATGTTGACGAGCCCGCCGACCTCGATCGCCTGGCCTCCGCTGGAGCGGCACCACGCACGCAAGAGGTCCTGGCGGGATTCGGGCTCACAGTCCCTGCTGCCTAGATGGAGCTGCGCGACGCGCTGGTCAGCAGGCGATCGATCCGTTCCTTTAGCGACGAACCATTGGCCGACGGCATCGTGGCAGAGCTTTGCGAAGCAGGATTGCTGGCGCCAGCTCCGCATCATACACGGCCCTGGCGCTTCGTCATCGTCAATCCCGGCGAGTCGCGAGAAAAGCTGGCCGACCAGATGGCGGAGGCCTGGCGGACCGACCTCCTTCGAGATGGCGCCAGCGAAGCTCGCATTGAGAAACGCCTGGCAGAGTCTCGCCGTCGCATCGTTAGTGCGCCGGGGCTCGTCCTCTGCGGGCTCGTCGGAGTAGGACTCCGCGACTGGCCCGACGAGCGCCGCGGTACCTTCGAGTGGCAGATGGCCGCCCACAGCATGGGGGCGGCCCTGCAGAACATCATGCTCGCCGCCCACGATCGTGGCATCGCCAGTTACTGGATCTCGGCGCCCCTCTTCGCCTCGGAGGCGGTCCGTGCGGCTCTCGATCTGCCTACCGCGTTCGTGCCACAGGCCTTGATCGCCCTCGGATATGCGGACTCCACATATAGGCCGCGGGCACGGCCCAGCGACGACAGCCAGGCCTTCATTTCAACCGCCTGATCAGGCGGTTACTGGGGTCGAAAGCAGGGCCAGGATGGAGTCTCGGACTGGTTCCAGTTGCTCGTAGCCAAGACGGCGGTGGATGTACACGCCGTCGAGTGCTGCCAGGAACAGCCCAGCCAGCGCCGAGGCGCTGATGTCGTCACGGAACACGCCCTGCCGGCGGCCCGCCTCGATCACCTTCTCGACCTGGCCGCGATACCAGTTGTAGGACGTCTTTAACTGTTCGCGGACCAGGGGGCGCTGCGAGGCTTCCATCGACAGAGACCCAGTAACGGCCGCCAGGTCGGTGCGGTCCGTCCGGTGCATGTGCTGCCGTTCCAGCAGCCGGCGGAGGGCGCCGATCGGGTCCTCTTCGTGGCCGGCGGCCTCGGCGATCCACGTCGCTTCTGCGCGCTGGAGGTTGGCCAGCACGGCTACCGCGAGGCCGTCCTTGCTGGCGAAATGGAACCTGATCAGGCCTTTCGAGACGCCCGCGTCGGAGGCTACGTCCTCGAGCAGGGTGCGGCGATAACCGAGCCGCGCGAAGTGCCGCGTGGCGACCTCGAGGATGGCCTCGCGGGTCGCGACGCCCCTCGCGCGGCGTCCGTCGTCTTCGGAAGGAGGAAGGTCGTTCAAGTTATTGTCCGGCCGGACAGTTTGTTATAGCCTCAGCCTACGCCGCCTCCGGGCTAGGCGCAGCATAAGGGAAGGGATGCCCCTATGAAGTTTGGACTGTTCTACGAGCTGCAGCTTCCGAAGCCCTGGTCCGCCGACGACGAAGAGCGCATCATCCGCGACACGATCGAGCAGATCGAGTTCGCTGACAAGCTCGGCTTCGACAGCGTCTGGGAGGTAGAACACCACTTCCTCGAGGAGTACTCACACTCGCCAGCGCCCGAGATCATCCTGTCTGGCGCCGCTACGCGGACGAAGAACATCCGCCTCGGCCATGGCATCGTCCTCCTGCCTCCGAGATACAACCACCCGGCCCGCGTCTCGGAGCGCATCTCCACCCTCGACCTGCTCAGCGGCGGCCGCGTCGAGTTCGGTACAGGCGAGTCGAGCAGTGAGATGGAGCTCGGCGGCTTCGGCGTCGAGCGCGCTGACAAGAAGGCCATGTGGCGCGAGTCGCTGGGCGAGATCGTCAAGATGATGACAGATGACCCTTACGAGGGCTTCGAGGGCGACTTCTTCTCGATGCCCGCCCGCAACGTCATCCCCAAGCCCAAGCAGAAACCGCACCCGCCGCTGTGGGTGGCCTGCTCGGTCCGCGAGACCGTCTTCCTGGCGGCGCGGCTCGGCATCGGCGCTCTCGGCTTTGACTTCGTCAGCACGATCGAGTCGAAGGCCCGCGTCGACGAGTACTGGCGGATCATCCGCGAGGAATGCGAGCCGATCGGCAAGGTGATGAACCCGCAGCTGGCACAGGTCAGCCCCTTCATGTGCCACCCCAACGACGATGTCGCCATCGAGCGCGGCCTCGACGGCGCGCGCTTCTTCATGTACGCCCTGGCGCACTACTACGGCGGACCGCCGCACCAGCCGGGCCAGCACAACATCTGGGAGGAATACAAGAAGCTCGGTACCGAGCAAATCGACGCCATGCGCGCCGCCCGCCAGCAGGCGCGTACCGGCTACTCCCCCGAGGACGAGGAAGACGTCATGCGCGGCTGCGTCGGCTCACCTGACTACATCCGCGAGCGGCTGCGCAAGGTCGAGGCCGTGGGCGTGGACCAGGTCATCTTCCTCTCGCAGGCCGGGCGCAACAAGCACGAGCACATCATGGAGTCGATGGAGCTCTTCGCCAAAGAGGTCATGCCGGAGTTCAAGGAGCGGGAGCCGGCGCACCAGAAGTGGCGTGAGGAGCAGATGCAGGCCAAAGTTCCGGCGGCCGTCTAACCCGCTAGCGAGGGCATGTGCAATACGCTCCTACCATCGAGGCTCCTTGATGAGCACGCTTGAGGCGTGTTTCGCGCCAGACTAACGGTATTGGTTCTGTTGCTGGCCGGCCTCGCCTTCCTGGCCTGAGGCGCCTTGCTCTTTGCCTGAGCCTTGCATGCTGCCGTGGGCTTTGACCTTGTCCTTCGGGTTCGCCTGCTGATCTCTTAGCTCGCGCAGGTTCTGCTGGTCGCTCTTGTGCTTTTTGTCGGGTCGTGG
>DASTBR010000055.1:0-2585 GCA_035711945.1 Dehalococcoidia bacterium | reverse complement strand
TGGGTCGTACTGGTTCTTGACCGCAACGAGCCGGTCGTAATTGGCGCCATAGGCGGCTCTGACGCGCTCCTCGCCTTCGTTGCCGAGCGTGTTGACGTAGACCCCAACCGAGTAACGATTGATCTTTGCGCCGAGGGCGCTGCCCCAAGCGATGTTGGCTTCGTCGTCAGCTTCGTCGGTCCAGCCGGTGGAGACCACGATGTCGAAGGCGTTGGCACGGTGAGGGAACGCTGTCGCGTCGGGGGCAAGGCGAGTGACCTCGCCATGGGCGTAGAGCATGAGGATCGCAGTCTGCGGCGAAGGGACCTGCGCGAAGGCGTGGCAGACGTCAGCGATCAACTCGTCGTTCAGATCCGCGACGTAGTCGGTCTTCCAGTAGTCACGGATACCGATCGGCGCCGCGTCGTCGATCATCGTGGCGACCTGCGAGTAGGGAATGGGCGCGACGCTGTCCATGATGGGCTCAGCGAACTCGCGGAGCGGCTTCAAGAGCTGCTCGCCCTTCGCCAGGTCGTCGCCGAAGTAGACGACTGCCACGCCGACGGCAGGTCCGGCGGGCGAGGTCAGCATCGCGGCGCCGATTCCGAGCTCGTCGGGAGCCTGGGCGGCGAACTCGCGATAGAACTTCAAGACCTCCGGGCCCTTCACTGATGGGTGGACGACGAGGCCGGCCAGCATCGTCGAGATGGGATGTAGCTTGATTTCGAAGCCGGTGACAACACCGAAGTTCCCGCCTCCACCCTTGAGAGCCCAGAAGAGCTCTGGGTGCTCGTCGGCGGATACCTCGAGTACCTCTCCATCCACGGTCACTATCTCGTAGCGGATGACGTTGTCTGCTGTGAGACCGTACTTGCTGGAGAGCCAGCCCCAACCGCCACCCAGCGTCAGCCCGCCTAGCCCCGTATCGGACACGGTTCCGACAACGGTCCCGAGTCCATGAGCTTCGGCGGCGCGCACGAGCTCACCGAGCTTCGGCCCGGGCTGGGCACGGGCGATTCTTTTGTCCGGGTCGATAATGATGTCCGTCATCTCCGAGAAGTCGATGACCAACCCCTTGTCAGCGACGGCGTTGCCGGCGACGTTGTGGCCACCGCCGCGGATCGAGATCTGCAGGCTGTTCTGGCGCGCGTACTTAACGGCTCCGACGACGTCGCTCGTAGTCTTGACGCGGGCTATGACCGCGGGATGCTTGTCGATCATGGCGTTCCAGAGCTTGCGTGCCTGGTCGTAGTCTGAGTCGTCGGGCAGGATGACTCGCCCCTGCATGGCGTCGGCGAGTTCCTGGTGGCTTGTTACTTGAAGTGCCATTTGTCCTCCAGCGGGTTAACTAACGCCGGGCGCGGCGTTGCTCAAATGAATCTAGTCGGACTCTGTCGTTATTGGGCTGAGGGAAGTGGCAACAGGGCTGTGAGATATGTCGCGGTTAAACCAGACCGTATTCAATCGCCCCCTTCTCCGTCGAAAGTCGACTGCGCAATATGTTCTCATGGCCGCCAGCGTCATCGACGGTAAGGCAATCGCAACCCAGGTCCTCGGAGAGCTCAAGCAACGGATCGAGTCACTGGCGGAACGCGGCGTTCAACCCGGCCTCGCCTTTGTCCTTGTCGGCGACAACCCTGCGTCGGCCTCGTATGTCCGGGGGAAGAACAAGGACAGCGCTGAGATTGGCATTCTCGGGCAGACCTTTCACCTGCCTGCTGAGACGACGCAGGAAGAGCTGCTCAAGCTGATAGAAGGCGTTAACGACGATCCGGCTTACCACGGGATGATCGTCCAACTGCCGCTGCCCGATCACCTCGACCCCGACGGCGCTCTGATCGCGGTCGCTCCAGAGAAGGACGTCGACAGCCTGCATCCATTCAACGCTGGATTACTGTTCCAAGGGCAGCCACGCTTCCGGCCGGCGACGCCGTGGGGCGTGCAAGAGTTGCTCATGAGGTCGGGCAACGACCCGGCGGGAAAGCACGTCGTGATCTGCGGACGCTCGAACCTGGTGGGAAAGCCTCTGGCGGCGCTGCTCATGCAGAAGGCGAAGGGCGCCAACGCGACTGTCACGATCTGCCATACA
This sequence comes from Dehalococcoidia bacterium, assembly GCA_035711945.1. Taxonomy (GTDB): domain Bacteria; phylum Chloroflexota; class Dehalococcoidia; order WHTO01; family WHTO01; genus DASTBR01. The sequence goes on along the minus strand of DASTBR010000055.1, from coordinate 517 downwards.
GGGACGTCGGACGTTGCGGCTCACACGCGGCAGGCGGACATCCTGGTCGCGGCGATCGGTTCGGCCGGCTACATCAAGGCAGACATGGTCCGCGAGGGCGCCGTTGTGATCGACGTAGGCGTCAACGAGGTTCCAGACGCTAGCAAGAAGTCAGGGCGCAGGCTGGTCGGCGACGTCGACTACGCAGCCGTCGCGGAGAAGGCGGCAGCGATAACACCAGTCCCGGGCGGTGTCGGGCCGATGACGCGAGCCATGCTGCTGGCCAACACGGTTGCCGCCGCTGAGGCAACTTTGCCCTGATAACAAAGGACCGGCCGCAACAGGCCGGTCCAGGCAGGCTATTGAGGGATAAAGTCAAGCGGTGCTGGGCTCAGGATCGTGCTGGTGGATCGAGTGGACCCAGTGGAGCGTGTCGCGGCGCTGAGCGCGGCAGTTGACGCATGAGCAGACGAACTTGCCGCTGCGCTGAGCCTCACGGGACTCGACATCGGCTTCGATCAGCTCGAGGTATCGGTGT
>DASTBR010000054.1:0-7026 GCA_035711945.1 Dehalococcoidia bacterium | reverse complement strand
CCAGCTTCATCACCTGCACGGAGGGTTGTGAGTGATGCTGCTCCTGATCGACAACTACGACAGCTTTACCTACAACCTCTACCAGTTCCTTTGCGAGCTCGGAGCTGACGTGCGCGTTGTGCGCAACGACGAGGTTACCGTCGACGAAGTCAAGGCGCTGCGGCCCGAAAGGATTGTCATCTCCCCTGGCCCCGGTAGGCCTGAGGACGCCGGCATCAGCGTCGATGTCGTACGTCAGATGAGTTCACGCGTGCCAGTGCTCGGTGTATGCCTGGGGCACCAGGCCATCGCTCTCGCCTTTGGCGGTGAGGTCAACGGCGCAGCTGAAATCAGACACGGCAAAGCCTCGCGCATTAGTCACGACGGACGCGGCGTTTTCCTCGGCGTTGACGAGGCCGTGAGCGTGATCCGCTATCACTCGCTGGCCATCGAGAGTGAAAGTTTGCCCGGCGACCTTGAGGTTTCTGCCCGCTCCGAGGACGGGACGATCATGGGCGTCCGCCACAAGGAGCTGCCCGTCGAAGGCGTTCAATTCCATCCGGAGTCTGTCCTGACTCAGGAAGGGAAGCGAATCCTACAGAACTTCCTCGATGTGAAATGGGATGTTCCGGAGGTTGATGAGCTTGCGGTCAGCAAGGAGGCCATCGCCGCGGTTGTTGCCGGCAAGGACCTCACCCAGGAAGAAGCGGCCGAGGCTATGGGTCAGCTGATAAGCGGACGCGCCACGCCCGCCCAGATCGGCGCCTTTCTCACGGGCCTGCGTCTAAAAGGCGAAACTGTCGAGGAGATCGCCGGCATGGCGCTTGCAATGAGGGACAGGGCCGCGCGCATCAAAGTGGATGGTCCGCTGCTCGACACCTGCGGCACAGGTGGCGATGGATCCGGCTCCGTCAACGTCTCAACAGCTGCCGCATTCGTAGCCGCAGCCGCGGGAGCGAAGGTCGCCAAGCATGGCAACCGTGCCATGTCGAGCGGATGTGGCTCGGCGGACGTTCTCGAAGCGCTCGGCGCGCGCATCGACCTCGAGCCCGAACAGGTAGCCGCCTGCATTAACGAGGTCGGAATAGGTTTTCTCTTCGCCCAGAAGTTTCATCCGGCCATGAAGTACGTCGCACCCGCGAGGCGCGAGATCGGCATTCGTTCGGTATTCAACATCCTTGGACCACTGACTAACCCGGCCGGCGCGGCTCACCAGCTTCTTGGTGTCGCCAACCCCGGGCAGGCCGAAAAGATGGCGAGCGTCCTGCGCCTGCTGGGCAGCACGCATGCATTGGTCGTACACGGCAACGGCATGGACGAGCTGACCACGACCGGAGCTTCGACCGTGTGGGAGCTGCGCAACGGCCAGATCCGCGAGTACGAGGTGTCCCCCGAAGAGCTTGGTCTTCCTGCTGCCACGGCTGCGGACCTCCACGGCGGCTCCGCCGATCAGAACGCAGCGAAGATTCGCGCCGCACTTGCGGGCGAAGATGGCCCTGTACGAGACATCATTCTCCTCAACGCAGCGGCTGCGCTCGTCGCGGCGGATCTGGCTACTTCACTCGCGGAAGGCATCGTGACCGCTCGCGAAGCGGTCGACAGCGGTAAGGCAAGTGAGAAGCTCTTTCGGTTCGTGGAAGCAACGCTTGCTTTCGCCGGCGACCCGGTGCTGGCATGACCGTCGCTGCTGGAACTTATCTGGAACGGATCCTCGAGCGTAAACGCGTCGAAGTCGAAGAGCGCTTTGCCGCTTGCGACCAGCAAGCCCTTCGCAGCCAGGCCGAAGACCGGGATGACCAACAGTCTCTCGCCCGCGCTTTGACGCGGGGCGGTGTTCAGATGATTGCCGAGATCAAGCGCAGGTCACCTTCCGCTGGCGTCTTTCGTGAGCAGCTGGATCCCGTCGAGATCGCCGACGCTTACGCCTCGGGCGGCTCAGCGGCGGTTTCAATCCTCACAGATCACGACTTCTTCGGCGGGAGCCTGCAGGACCTGCGCGACGTCCACGCTTCGCGAGCTCATGCCGATGGCCTGGTGATCCTGCAGAAGGAATTCGTCATCGACGAGCGCCAGGTAGTCGAGGGCGCAGCGGCAGGAGCGGACGCCATCCTGCTGATCGTTGCCGCGCTGGAAGCCGAGCAGCTCCAGGACTTGCTGAGCACGCTTCACGAGCTGAACCTGGAAGGTCTCGTCGAGGTACACGACGAGGGCGAGGTGGAGATCGCCCTAAAGTCGGGCGCCCACATCGTCGGCGTCAACAGCCGCGACCTGCGGACCTTCAAGACCGATCTCGCAGTCGCTGAGCAGCTCCTGCCGATGATTCCCGAAAGTTGCGTACGCGTCGCCGAAAGCGGAATCAAGCTCAGGTCAGACGTTGAGCGAGTCGTGAACGCCGGCGCCGATGCGGTCCTCGTCGGAGAAGCCCTTATCCTTGCCGACGACCCAGCGGCAGCCATAAGGCAGCTGCGCGGATGTTAGTGCTTACGACCGGGCTGCCCGGCACCGGCAAGAGCCGGGTCGCGCGCTTTGTCGGCAAGGAGCTGCACGCGCCGGTGATCGACAAGGACGTAATCAAGTCGGCGCTCCTCGAAAGGGGCGAGGAAGACTGGAATCGCAGCGGGTCGCTCTCGTACACGATCATCCGCGAGCTGGCGCGAGAACTGCTGGAGCAGGGATTCGACGTCGTTGTCGACAGCCCCGGGCACTACCACCGCTTCCAGGCGGCGATGGTCGAAGTTGCCGCGGAACATGGATCCGACCTCAGAGTCATCGAGACAGTGTGTTCTGACGAGGATGAGCGCCGCCGCCGGTTCGCCAAGCGGAAGGGAGGCGACAAGAAGGAGGCGCAGCGAGACGACCTTGACGCCGTGCTTGATGAAGTGGAGCGCGAGGAGTTTCGCGCCGAAGGACTGCCGGCCCTGACGGTAGACACCTGTGTTGATGACTACGAGGACGACATCCGCGCCTACCTCGTGGAGAAGCCGAAGCTCACAGAGGTTTCTGGCGACGTAGCGCCAAGCAAAATCAAAACCGAAGACCGAAAAGCGCGGGAGGCTGCCGAGCAATAGCTCGCAGGCCGTCATGCCCGAGAAATCTCCTACCTTGCAGTTCTCGTTCCCCTGCGACGGTGCCCGCGAGGACACGGGTGGCGCTCTCTCGATCGACCGCATCGTCGACGGCTTCCAGGTGCGCCGCCCGGACGAAGGCAACATCCTGAGCTTCGTCCAGGTCTTGATCGTCAATGGCTGGACCGATGGCGAGGGCCTTCACGCCGACCGCGTCTCCGTCAGTGGGCCCTCGGGAACCACAATCGGAGAAACGCAAGACCACAAGTACTTACTGCCATCGCCCATGGCACGGGCCGTGAACATGCATGGAATCGGCCTCGACCTTAAAGAGGAGGGCGAGCACCGCATCCACATCTATCGAGATGGCGAAGAGGTTCTCTCCTACCCGATCAGCATCAGCTTCCGCGGAAAGCAGCGCCGATGAGCGTCCGCGTCAAGATCTGCGGCCTGATGCGGCCCAACGACGCCGTTGCCGCTATGGATGCCGGCGCGGATATGGTCGGTCTTGTCTTCGCCGAGAGCCGGCGCCAGCTCAGTACCGAGCAGGGCATGGATATCGTCTCCGCCCTAAGCGGGTACGCGCAGGGCACGGATGAACTTGAGGCACGTCGGTGGAACCGGATCGCCGAACATGAGGGCCTTCCCAAGTACTTTGGAGGGGGTCACGGGGCAGGTGTCGGCGGGCTGTCCTTTATCGCTGCCAAGGACACGCCGATTAAGCACAAACCTGTCGAGATCTGGTATCGCCAGAGTGCTGCTGCGATTGGGCGGAGGCTCGAGCAGCAGGGCTTACCGGCCATTGTGTGTGTGTTTCAGAACCAGCCTGTGGACGTGATTAAGCGGATCAGCGATACGGTCGGCGGCTCTTTCATCCAGATTGGACCGGACGACAGATGGAATCTGAGGAAGCATACCTTGCAAGACGTAATCAAGACGGTGCGGGCTTCCACGCTCAAACCGCAGGGCATAAGGATGGGGCCTTCGATGCTGCTGCTTGATTCAGATACGCCGGGCGGCGGCAGGACCCATGATTGGTCGCGGGCCGCACGGATAGCGCGCTCGCTGCCGATCATTTTGGCAGGTGGGCTAACGCCTGAGAACGTGCACCACGCGGTGAAGACGGTGCGGCCCTGGGGTGTCGACGTAAGCAGCGGCGTCGAGAGCAATGGCCAGAAGGACCGAGTCAAGATCCGCGACTTTGTCCAAGCGGCCAAGGCGGTCGAGCTATGAGCCGCTTCGACGATCAGGCAGCCGCCTTCGCCGCCGACCAGCGCGGTCCATGGACCGAGCTCCGCTACCGCCTGCTGATCTCTCAGTTGCGTGAGCACAAGCCAGATGGCCCGCTCAAGGCGCTGGACGCAGGCGGCGGCGCGGGGCGCTTTGCCGTGCGCTTGGCGCGCGATGGCCACGACGTGATGCTCCTGGACCAGAGCGAGGGGATGCTGGCGCAGGCGCGAGCGGCCGCCGATGAGGCGGGCGTTCACGTGCGCTTCCTCGAGAGCACGATCGAGGAAGCCAACGACCTCCTCGACGATGAGCAGTTCGATCTGGTCGCCTGCCACAACGTTCTGGAGTACGTTGTCAACCTCTCAGAGACATTGCAGTCACTCGTCGAGTGGGTTCGCCCGGACGGAGTGCTGTCACTGGTCGTCCACAACACGCTGGCCCTTCCCCTGTGGTGCGCAATGCACGAGCTCAACTTCGAGGAAGCCTTGAACAGTCTGGGCATCAAGACCTGGCGAGGGCGTTTCAGCGATTCCGCGCGCGCGTTCGAACCCAGCGAGCTTCGCGAGCTGGTCGAGCGTGCTGGATTGAAGGTGCTGGCGATCTACGGGTTGGGCGTGGTTTCGGCGTACATTCCGGACGAGGAAGTGAAGTTCGCCGAGGAGCGGATCGATCGGCTTGAGGATCTGGAACGCCAGCTGGGCAGGCTGCCGCCCTACATGGACATGGCGCGCCACCTGCACCTTGTGGCGGCGCAACAATGAACGCTTTCCCCGATCAAAACGGGCGCTTCGGAGAGTTCGGCGGGCGCTACGTCCCCGAGACGCTTATGGCAGCGCTCGATGAGATAACAACCGCCTACAGTGATGCGAGCCAGGATGAGACATTCCAGCGGGAGTTCGCCCGCATCCTGCGCGACTACGTCGGCCGGCCCACGCCACTCTACTTTGCGGAGCGCTTGAGCCATTCGCTGAACGCACAGGTCTATCTCAAGCGTGAGGATCTGGCCCACACCGGTGCCCACAAGATCAACAACGCTGTCGGTCAGGCTCTACTCGCCTCGCGGCTGAACAAACGCCGCATCATCGCCGAAACCGGGGCTGGCCAACATGGCGTTGCGACGGCCACGGTCTGCGCGATGTTCGGCATGGAATGCGTCGTCTACATGGGCGAGGAAGACATGCGGCGGCAGGCGCCGAACGTCGAGCGTATGCACCTGCTGGGCGCCGAAGTCGTCCCTGTCACCTCGGGCAGCCGCACCCTCAAGGACGCCATTAACGAGGCCATGCGCGACTGGGTCACCAACGTAGCCACGAGCTACTACCTGATCGGCAGCGTCGTCGGCCCCCACCCATACCCCTGGATGGTCAGAGACTTTCAATCAGTAATCGGAGCCGAGGCAAAGTCGCAGATCAAAGGCCGGCTGGGGAGGCTGCCTGACTATGTTGTCGCCTGCGTCGGGGGCGGCTCCAATGCCATCGGACTGTTCCACGCGTTCCTCGAAGACGAGGACGTGCGACTGATCGGGGTCGAGGCCGCAGGACGTGGTATTGAGACAGGTAGCCACGCCGCGACCCTCGTCGCCGGCAGCGTAGGTGTGCTTCATGGATCGCGCTCCTACCTGCTGCAGGACGCTGCCGGCCAGGTTCTCGAAACACATAGCGTCTCTGCTGGCCTCGACTACCCCGGTGTCGGTCCCGAACATTCCTGGCTGCGCACAAGCGGACGCGCCAGCTACGTCTCCGCCACGGACGACGAAGCGCTCACTGCATTCAAGCTGCTCTCGCAGACGGAGGGGATCATTCCCGCCCTTGAGCCGGCGCACGCCTTGGCGCACGCCGTCAAGCTGGCCGCTGAGGCGCCCGGCGCCCTCCTACTCGTTGGCTTATCGGGTCGCGGCGACAAAGATCTGGCGACAGTTGCAGCTGGGCTAGATTCGTAAGCGATGGAGCACCCTCCCCAGGCGCCCGCGGATCGTTTTGGCCCGCCCCGCACTCTAATCGGCAGCGGACTCGCGCTCTGGGGCATCGCCGTTGCCCTCGGTGTCGTTATCGGCCTCATCGTGGTTGTTGGCACCATCGCCCTGGCCTTCGATCTCGACGCTGACGACAACACAGTTCTCGGTGTTTCCCTGGTCGCTCAGGCAGTGGCGAACCTGGCGATTCTTGGCATTGTGTTGCTGCGTTTGCGGGGGCGCGGTGGAGGACTGGGAGACTTCGGCTTCCGGCCGCTCGATTGGGGCCGCGCATGGTGGGTTGTCATCGCCTTTGTCATTGCCTCGTTCATGACCATCGCAGCCTTCGATGTTCTGGTTGATGCCGTTGGGCTCGACGACCTGCGTCCCGAAGGCAACCTGGACGAAGACATCAAGGATTCTGCGGGCGTTTTCCTCCTCTCGGCGGTCTTCGCGATTCTCGTTGCGCCGATCAGCGAGGAGATGTTCTTCCGGGGATTGCTATTTGGCGGCTTTTTCCGAGATTTCGGGCTCGCCGTCGGTTTACTCTTCAGCGGCATTCTGTTTGGTCTGGTGCACGGTCAGATCACCCTCCTCGTTCCGTTTTCGATCATCGGTTGTTACTTGGGACTGGCCTACGCCTACACACGCTCTCTCTGGGGATCGATCGCCTGTCATCTTACGTTCAACGCGCTGGGCATCATCGGGCTGGCGTTGAGCTGATGAGTCGCATCGCTCAGGTATTTGCCGATCTGCGGCGAAGCAGCCGTCCCGGATTGATCGCCTTTCTGACCGCTGGCT
>DASTBR010000053.1:0-12442 GCA_035711945.1 Dehalococcoidia bacterium | reverse complement strand
TAGAGCATGTAGACGACGATCGCCAGCGCGAGCAGCGAGAGAAGGATGACGACTATCCATTCGGCGGTGCTCACGCTTCACTCCTCACTCGATCGAGCAGCTCCTTGAGCTGCTGGAAGAAGACAAGCTTGTCGGCCTTCTGGTAGCTGGCGCCGCGGGGGCTGGTCGATGGCATCACAAAGTAGATTGGTTCGCCGGGCTCACGTGGCTGCAGACCCATAGCTGCCTGCCGCCCGGCGTAGATCTCGAAGATTCTCTTTCCATTGAAGCAGACGATCTTCGGCTGGTAGCTCTGAAGCTTCTTTCGTAAAGCCTTAGCACCTTCGCGGAGCTCATTGATCATGAGCTCGTGGAGGCCCCGCGAGGCGCGGACAACCATGTTGGTCATCCCGATGTTGTATTCGAGGACGCGCTCGTCCTCGCGGTAGGTCAGCGGCTCGGAGACGATGCCGGACTCGTAGAGGAGGGGCCAGAAGTGGTTGCCGGGTCCTGCGTAGTGCCGGCCTGCCTTTTCCGAGGCCATGCCGGGGTTGATGCCGACGAAGACGAGGTCGAGGCCGGGCCGCAGGTAATCGCTGGTCGGCAAGCCTAGAAGATCGAGTCGAGGGCGAGGAACTGCTCGCGCTCGGGGCCGACCGAGACCAGGCCGACGGGCACGTCCATTAGCTCGCCGATCTTCTTCACGTACTCCTGCGCCGCTACGGGCAGGTCGGCCCAGCTGCGCACGTGCGTGGTCGACGTGTTCCAGCCGGGGAATGGCTCGAAGACCGGCTTTGCGCGCTGCAGCGCTCCTACTGAAGCCGGGAAGTCGGTAACGCGCTCGCCGTCGATCTCGTAGGCCGTGCAGATGCCGATCGTCTCGAAGGTATCGAGGACGTCCAGGCGCGTGAGCACGACCGACGACAGCCCGTTGACGCGGGCGGTGTAGCGCGAGGCAACGGCGTCGAACCAGCCGCAGCGCCGCGGGCGGCCTGTGGCGGTTCCGTATTCCTGGCCCATATCGCGGATCTTCTGGCCGTCGTCGTCGAAGAGCTCGCTGGGCATTGGACCGTTGCCGACCCGCGTCATGTAGGCCTTGTAGACGCCGATCACGCGGTCGACCTGGGTAGGCCCGATGCCGATGCCGATGCAGGCGCCGGCGGCCAGCGATGAGGGCACAGATGAGCTGACGAACTCATAGGTCCCGGCGTCGAGGTCGAGCAGGCTGCCCTGGGCGCCCTCGAGGAGAACGGTTTCGCCGGCGCTGAGCGCGTCCTGAACGATGACCGATGTATCTCGCACGTATGGCGTGAGACGTCGCCCGTAGCCGCAGTACTCCTCGAAGATTCCGTCGTAGTCCAGAGGGTCGGCCTCGTAGAGCCTTGTCAGGATCCGGTTCTTGTAGTCGAGGACGTAGCGCAGACGGTCGCCGAAGACCTGGGGGTCGACCAGGTCGCCCATGCGGATGCCGATGCGCCCGACCTTGTCAGCGAAGGCTGGCCCGACGCCGTAGCCGGTCGTGCCCACGGCCTCCTTGCCGCGCAGCTCCTCGTCGAGCCTGTCGATCAGGGGGTGCCAGGGCATGACGACCTGACTGCGGTCGCTGACGTAGAGGTGGCTGGTGCTAACGCCGCGCTCCTCGAGCTCGTCGATCTCCTTGAGCAGGGCGCCCGGGTTGACAGCCATGCCGTTGCCGATGATGCAGACCTTGTTGGGGTAGCAGATTCCGGCGGGCACAAGCCTCAGCTTGAAGGTGCCGCGCTCGTTGATGACCGTGTGTCCGGCGTTGTTGCCGGCGGAGTAGCGGGTGACTATGTGCGCCTTCTCGGAGAGAAGGTCGACGATGCGTCCTTTCCCCTCGTCACCCCACTGTCCGCCTATGAGGACAATCGCTGGCATAGAAAAACCCCCTCCGGGGGTCCAAAGAGTGGGGCCTTGCAGCCCGGAAAAGTATAGCAACGACGCCGCGCTTTGCAAGGAAGTTACAGGAATTGGAGTCCTAGAACTCCGACGAAACGTAGGATCTGCGAGATGAAGCGTCTGCTCGTCTTTCTCGCGGCCTGCGGGCTGACCCTCTCATCTGCCTGCGGGGACGACGACTCGTCGGACTCGGCGGAGGGGGACCCCGAGCTGGCAGCGACGGCCGAGCCCGAGGTGACGCCGACTGCTACCGAGCAAGCTGCGACGGCTCCTCCGGAAGTAACTCCCGAGCTACCAGCCCTTCAGGAGTACGCGGTCCCGGCCGGCTCGCATCCCCACGACGTCGCGGTTACCGAAGATGGACTGGTCTGGTACACGGGACAGTTCTCGGCCGAGATGGGGCTGCTGGACCCGGCGAGCGGTGAGATCGAGAGGATCCCGCTCGGCGCCGGATCCTCTCCTCACGGAGTCGTTGTAGGACCGGACGGCGCCGCCTGGATCACGGATATGGGACTCAACGCCATCGTCAGGGTCGACGGCGAGACTCACGAGGTAACCAGCTTTCCACTCCCGCAGCAAGAGGCGGCCCCTCACACCGGCGTCTTCGCTCCCGATGGCACCTTCTGGTTCACTGCGTCGAGGGGCTACTACGGCCGGCTCGACCCAGCCGCTGGAGTGGTCGAGCTATTCGAAGCGCCGCAGGGCAGCGGACCTTACGGGATCACCACGACGCCCCAGGGAGACATCTACTTCGCCAACCTGGACAAGAGCTATATCGCCCACGTTGATCCGGACACCGCCCAAGCGACTGTGCTGCAGCCGCCGACGCCGGGGCAGGGCGCGCGCCGGGTCTGGTCCGACTCGCAGGGCAGGATCTGGGTCAGCGAGTGGAACGCTGGGCAGCTGGCGGTCTACGACCCGAGCGATGGCTCGTGGCGGGAGTGGCGCCTGCCGGGCGACGCTCCGATGGCTTACGCCGTCTATGTCGATGAAGACGACATCGTCTGGCTAAGCGACTTCGGCGGAGATGCGATCTGGAGCTTCGACCCGGCGACTGAAGAATTTACCGAGTACCCGCTGCCGACGGCGCAGGGCCGCGTGCGTCAGATCCTGGGGCTGAACGGCGAGATCTGGTCTGCTGAGTCCGCGGTAGACAAGCTCCTCGTGATCCGCACGGCCTCTTAACTTCCGATCGCCATCGATGCAGCGAATGCCCGCCGCAGCCGCGGCAGGCCCAGTCTCACGCAGGCCAATAACGCGGCCGCGGCCAGCCCAGCAGCTGCGCCGTAGGCGAGGTTCCCTCCGAGCAGGAATGCTGCCAGCGCCGTGATTACTGTGAGGCTGCGGTCCTGGACGGTTGATGAGTTGGCCGCCAGCCGCAGATGTTCAGCTCCGACATAGAGCAGCAGCACGCCGTAAACGGCGTAGGGAACAACCGCGCGTACTTCCAGGGCTGCCGCGCCGAAAGCCAGGGCGATCACGACCAACGTCACGCCTGTGATCGTTGTGGCCAGCGGAGTGCGTGCACCGAGACGGTAGTGAGCGGTGAGTCCACCACAACCGTGGCAGATGGGTAGTCCCCCCATGAGTCCGGCCCAAAGGTTGCCGAGGGCGATGGATAGCGAAAGTCGCCGCGGGGTAGCGCGCGACGCGCGCTGACCGAAGTAGTGCTCGGCCGCATCAGATGTTGCCACCACCGAATTGGCCATGGTGAGAGGTATTTGCGGGATAACGAGGAGGGTCAGCGCGGTGGCAAAGTCGGCGCCGTTTGGGGATACGAACGACCAGGAAGCGGGTCCGAATTGAAGCAGGCCAGAAGCGTCAGGGGAGACGATCAGGAATCCCAGCCCGGCCCCGAAGGCCAGGACGGCCAGCGACGCGGGCGCCGCCGGTCGACGCAAAAGCAACAGCAAGAGGAGACCTGAAGCAATGGCCACCGGAAGGCCCCAGGGGACTCCACCCAGGACATCGAGCGACTGGTCGTCGCCCTGCAGCAGGAACGGCTTGTCTAGCACGAACTCCACGCCGTTCTTGAGCAGGAGGATGGCGAGGCCGAGCTGAATCCCTCTGATCACCCCCAAGGGCGTGAACCGAGCCAGGAAGCCGGCTGCGCCGCTGAGCCCGATAACTGCCATCGATCCGCTCATCAGCAGAGCCCCCGCCGCGATGACCTCCGGGGACGCCTGCGTCGCAATGGCCACAGCCGCGAACGCCTTGAGAGGCTGCACGGGCATAGGTAGACCGAAATAGCGCCCGGCGATGATGTAGGCCAACCCAACTCCGAGCAGCGTCGAGGTGGGGTTGAGTCCGTTGATGGCGATCAGCGCTGCCTCTAGCGGGACGAGGACACCCAGGTCAGCGAAGGCGCCGCTTATTTCTCCGCTCAGAGGCCTGCGAGTTGAAGAGGTTGCCACTGACTGCATTGCTCAGAGTTTGCCAGAGATTGGTCTATAGCTTCGCAGCCTCGTTACCGCCACGTCGCCAGCGCTTCGCGGAGATGCTCAATCGCCACCCTCTCGTGGACGAGCGCCTGCAGGAGGTAGCGAGAGCCCTCCATCCGGGCGGCTGACCCTTCGATCTCGCCAACGCCCGGATAGGGGAAGAGGCTGGCCAACCGCGTCCAGGCCAGGACCTCCTGGGCGTAGGACTTGGCTGCCGCGAGGAGGGGCCCGCCCACAGGCGTCTCGACCGCGAAGCGACGCAGGAAACCAGCGGCGTGGCGCCGGGCGGAAAGCACGCACTGGATGTTGTAGGCGTGAGCCATGGTGTTGATTGACTTCCCGGCGGCAAGACCGGCCGCCCAATCGTCGAATGCCTTGAAGCCGTGGACGACGGGAAGCTCGCCATCTGCCGCGTTCTGCTCGCCGGTCTCGGCATAATCACAGGCGAAAGCGATCGCTTCTCGGATCGCTTCGTCTGGCCGGACCTTCGCACGCCTGCCGATCAGAAAGACCGTAAGCTGCCGCTCGGGAGCAGGCGGCCACGTCGCAAGAGGCATCGTTTCGCCTGTCTGCTCCTGTGAGATCGTGCTGACGTAGAGGCTGCGTGTTTTCTTGTTGTAGCCGCGGATGATGCCGAACTCAGCCGTGTGCAGGCCAGCCGCCACTGCGGGCGCCCCGCGATCGATCGAACGCTCGACGCGTCGCAGTGCCTTGTCCTTCAGGCCCGCGAAGTTGTCGTCGAGGCCACGCGCCTGAACGAGCTCGACCTCGCGTCCCATGTTCCGGTAGAGCGGCAGGCATTCTTCGTGGTTGACGCGCAACCACGATTCGGGGGCAATCAAGGAGTCATCCTCGACGCTGAACGAGGCGCGGAAGGCGTGGCCGCTGAGACCCATCAGGCAGTCGGGGTCGGGGTGGTCGCCGAGCGCCTCAAATGCCCCGTGAAAGGCGCCGATCAGCGAGGACCAATTTGGCTGAAACTCTGCCGCGAGGAGTCGACGATCAGGCAAATGACCAGTTAATATGACCATGGTCAGGAGTAATGGTCATGAAGACAGTGCCTGCGGGCGAGTTCAAAGCAAAGTGCCTCCGCCTCATGGAGGAAGTGTCGCAGACCGGCGAGCCACTGCTCGTCACGAAGCGCGGCAAGCCACTGGTTAAGGTCGGACCGGGCGATGACGCAGCGGAGCGCCACCGTCGGAACCTTGAGATCGAAGACCGCATCCTCAAGGAGCTGGGCTCGCAGCTTGTCATTCTTGGGGACATCGAAGAACCGGCTTGGGGAGAAGAGGAGTGGGCGGACCTTGAAGCGGAGTGGGACGAGCTATACAAGTAGTCGTCGATACGAACGCTTTCTTATGGTGGTCGCGACGCCAGTTCGGAAGCCTGACAACCCCTGCTCTAAAAGCGCTGCGCGCCGCGGACGAGGTTGGGGTTCCTGTGATGGTCTGCTGGGAAATCGCAATGCTTGCCGACAGAGGGCGACTGCAAGCTCCAACCGATCTCCTGACCTGGCTCGAAGACGTTCTGGCTGCGCCTCGCTTCCGAGTGTTGCCTGTCACGGTCCGCTCGGCCGTGGATGCTAATTCGTTAACCGCCCTGGGGACGCGAGATCCGGTTGACCGGATCATAGTCGCGACTGCGCGTGAAGTAGGCTGGCCTCTGGTCACCAGCGACCGCAGGATGCGCCGTTTCTCAGGCGTCGAGACGATCTGGTAAGGCGGCGCGACGGCGCTTTTCTATACTTCGATCAGTAACCCCGCCCCACCGGTCTAGCGACCCTCGAAAGGATTCCGAATGTCCCAACCCTGGGAAATTAGCACCCTGAAAAACGGCCTCCGCGTCGTAACAACTCCGGTCGAGACCTCCTACGGCGCCAGCGTCAACATCTTCGTCGGCGCCGGCTCGCGCGGCGAAGAGCAGCGCGTCAACGGCGTCTCGCACTTCCTCGAGCACATCCTCTTCAAGGGCACCGAGAGCTGGCCGAATCCCAACGACATCGCCGAGACGATCGAGGGCGCGGGCGGTGTCCTCAACGCCTACACGACCAAGGAGCTGACCTGCTACTGGAACCAAGTGCCCTACGACAAATTCGAGACCGCAGCCCGCGTGCTGGCCGACATGATGTTCAAACCGATCCTCGAAGGCTCCGAGATTGAACGAGAGCGCACGGTCGTCCAGCAGGAGATCAAGCGCAGCAAGGATCAGCCCAGCGCCTGGGCAGCCGAGCTCCTCTCAACCGCCATCTACGGCGACCAGCCGATCGGCTGGAGCATCGCCGGCAGTGAGGAGACCGTGGCCGGTCTGACTCGCCAGGACTTCACTGACTACATGGGCGAGTGGTACAAGCCCTCCAACATGGTCTTCAGTGTGGCTGGCAGGGTGACTCACGAGCAGGTTGTGAAGACGGCGGAGGAGATCTTCGGCTGGGTCGACGCCGGCGAGGCACCGGAGTTCACCAACGCCAGCAAGCAGATGCCGGAGCAGCGGTTCATCGTCGAGTCGCGCGACCTGGCCCAGGCCAATATCGCCATGGGCCTGCACACGATCTCGCGCCACGATCCTGAGCGTTATCCGCTGGAGATCCTGAACACGATCCTCGGCCGCGGCATGAGCTCGCGCCTCTTCAAGGAGGTGCGGGAGAAGCGCGGCCTGGCATACGCCGTAGGCTCCGGGATCTCCCTGCACCACGACCTCGGCCTCTTTGGAGTGAGCGCGGGGGTTAGCCCGGAGAACGCCCCAGAGACGATCAAGGTCATCGTCGAGGAGCTGCGCAAGACGGCTGATGAGCGGGTCGGCGACGACGAGCTGGCCAAGGCCAAGGAGTTCCGCGTCGGTAACTTCCGGCTCAGCCTTGAAACACCGATGGCCCTGGCTCAGCGGGCGGGTGAGGCGCTGCTGACGATGGGCGAGATCGAGCCCGTCGACGAGGTTGTCGCAAAGCTGGAGGCTGTGACGCCGGCAGACCTGCAGAAGGTCGCCGCCGACACCTTCCGCAGCGACAACATCGCCGTCAGCGTCGTCGGCCCGGGTGTCGCCGAAGAGGAAATCGGCCAGCTCCTGGCCGCCTGACGTTGAGCGCCGCCGGCAACTGGCGCGCCATGGTCGAGGCCGAGGAGGCCCAGACCAACGAGCTGCGCAGCGACGAGCGCGCTGACTACTGGGCGGGGCTGAGCGCGCTCTTCAAGCAAGATCCCCACCGCCATGACGACCCTGACGTGGATGTCCTTTCGCGGTTTCTAAATGAGGACTCGACTGTTATTGACGTTGGTGCGGGCGCTGGACGAGTCGCGCTACCGCTCGCTCTAAAATGCCGCGAGGTCGTGGCCGTCGAGCCGTCCGCCGCGATGTGCAAGGACCTGCGCGAGCTGGCCGCCGAGTACGACATCGCCAACGTCAAGGTCGTCGAATCTACCTGGGAGGACGCGGCAGTGGAGCCCGTCGACGTGGCCTTCAGCGCTCACGTAATTTACACGGTCAGGGACATCGCCGGCTTCCTCGAGAAGCTGACGAGCAATGCCCGGCAGACGGCGGCAGTCATCGTCTGGATTCGCGCCCCGCTCTACTGGCTCGGGCCTCTCTGGAGCGACGTTTACGACATCGACCGTCTGAACCTCCCGTCCTTCCCAGAGCTCCTTGAGGTGCTCTGGGAGATGGGCATCGAGCCGCAGGTCGAGCTCGGGCCTGCGCGGCCCCAGCGGGGCTGGCTCGACAAGGAGGCAGCCTTCCAAATGCTGCGGCGCCGACTGTTCATCGGCGACTCGCGGACGGAGCTGCTGGAACGGCTGCGCGCCTCAATCGATGGGCGGATGGTTCAGAGCGAGGACGGCTGGACGCTGGGTGAGGCACCGCTGCGGGGCCCGATCCTCGTCCATTGGCCTGGCAGCGCCTAGTAGGGGAAGGGCCAGGGCAGGTAGGGCTTAGGGTCCGTCGGCTGGCCGTTGATGCGGATCTCGAAGTGCAGGTGCTCACCAAACGAGGCGCCGGTGTTGCCCGAGACCCCGATGACCGTCCCGCGCCAGACGTATTGCCCGAGCGTCACGTGGATCTGGCTGAGATGGGCGTAGTAACTGGAGAAGCCGAGGCCGTGGTCGATCACGATGAGGTTTCCGTAGCCACCGCTCCAACCGGCTGTGACCACGGTGCCGGTCTGCGCGGCGTAAACGTTACTCGAGCGGGCGCAGAACGAGGGCATGTCGACGCCGGCGTGGAGGCGGCCGCGGGCGTAGCCGAAGTCCTGGATCGCTGAGGGCGACGAGCAGGGCCAGTAGGGCAGGATAAATCCGGAGGTTTGATTGACGGCCGGCGGGAAGCCCGCCAGGAAACCCGCCTCGGGGACGACCAGCGGGAATCCATCGCCAGGGATGGCCTGGAAGTCGACGGGCTCTGGGAAGGTACCGCCGACGACCAGCAGCACCTGGCCATCGCGCACGTCCTCGGCCGAGCGCAGGCCGTTGCCCTGGAAGTTGACGATCGAATCGACGTCCGTCTCGAAGAGTGTCGCTATCTGGTCGAGCTTCTGGCCGAGCTGCACAGTGTGCAGCACGCCGTCGGCCGTCGGGATGATCAGGTGCTCGCCGATCTCCAGCGCCGCCGGGTCGTCGATCTCCTGGTTGTTCTCGAGGATCGTCTGCTCGGTGACGCCGAAGTCGAGCGCCAGCTGGGCGACGGTGTCGCCCTCCTGGACGTTGTACTCGACAAAGAGCGGTTGCAGCTCTTCGAACGCCGAGGGAGCGCGGTCGCCCAGCTCGGTCCTGTCGGCGCCGGCCTCCGCGGGCGGCTCTTCTTGCTCGGTCACCGGCGTCTGGGGCAAGAGCGGCGAGCGCACGTAGCCGCGATCGTTCCTCTCGTCCAGGCCGGCGGCTGGTTCAGCGGCTTCAGGAGTCTCTTCGGGCGTGCTGCTCTCGTCCGAGCCCAGGGAGACGGCGTTGGCCGCTCCGGATATTGAGAGGTTGTCGGAGTCGTCGACGAGGGTGAACAGCAGAGCAGCGGCTGCCCCGCCGATCAGGAGGGCGTGGACGCCGAAACGCTGGCGCAGGCTCAGCGGCGGGCGCTTGTCGTTCGTGCTTTCCGGCAGCTCTCCTTCGGGCGAAGGAGGGCGGAGCTTGCCTGGAATCTGCGGACTCCCTTCGTCGGGCAAGAAAATCCCCCGCCCGAGGCGGGGCAACGGCCAGTATACCCCAACCCTCTTTTGCGTTCAGTCGATTGAACGTCCGCAAGTCACGCTCGTTCCGCGGGGGTCACGCAAGCTCAGTCGCCTGGGACATAAACTGAGAAGCACATCGCCGCTTATGAACGATTTCAACCGACGGGTGATCGAGGAATTCCGCGCCAACGAGGGCAAGGTTGGTGGCATGTTCCAGGGCGCGCCGGTGCTGCTTCTGACCTCTACGGGAGCCAGGTCCGGGCAGGCCAGGACCACGCCCGTCGTTTTCACGCGGGACGGCGCCAGATACGTGATCATCGCCTCAAAAGGCGGGGCGCCCACCAACCCGGCGTGGTATCACAACCTGCGCGCCAACCCCGACGCCACGATCGAAGTCGGCACAGAGACGATTCCAGTGAGAGCGAGCATCACTGAAGGCCCGGAGCGCGACCGACTGTTCGAGGCCATGTCAGGAGTGATGCCGGGGTTTGCCGACTACCAGCGAAACACCAGGCGGGTCATACCGGTAATCGCCCTCGAGCCAAAAGGCTGAGGAAGGACCCCCGTCAGACTTCGGTCTTGAGCGTCTGCAGGAACTCGGCGTTCGTGTCGGTCTTGCTCAGGCGCTCCAGCAGGCGTTCGGTGGCCTCTGTCGGGTTCGGCGAGTTGGAGCTAATCATCGCCGTCATGCGGCGGACCAGCCAGACCTGGCGCAGCGTCTCCTGGTCGAGCATCAGCTCCTCGCGGCGCGTGCTCGAGCGCTGGATGTCGATCGCCGGGAAGACGCGCCGCTCGGACATGCGGCGGTCGAGGAAGAGCTCCATGTTACCGGTGCCCTTGAACTCCTCGAAGATCACCTCGTCCATGCGCGAGCCGGTGTCTATCAGGCACGTCGCGAGGATCGTCAGGCTGCCGGCCTCCTCGGTCGCGCGTGCCGCGCCGAAGATGCGTTTCGGCGGGAAGACGGCGATTGGATCGATACCACCGGAGAGTGTGCGACCGCTTGGCGGCATCGCCACGTTGTAGGCGCGCACCAGCCTCGTGATGCCGTCGAGCAGGATGACGACGTCGACGCCCATCTCACAGAGGCGCTTGGCGCGCTCGAGCGCGAGCTCGGCGACGTGGGTCTGGTCGTCGACGCTCTCGTCGAACGTCGAGGCGATGACCTCGCCGCGCACCGAGCGCCGCATGTCGGTGACCTCCTCCGGCCGCTCGCCAATGAGGAGGACAATGAGGTGGACGTCCGGCGCGTTCTCCATGATGCCCTGGGCGATCAGCTTCATGACCGTCGTCTTGCCTGCCTTGGGTGGCGAGACGATCAGTCCGCGCTGGCCGCGGCCGATAGGGCAGATCAGGTTGATGATGCGGCCGGTCAGGTTGTTAGCGTTCGTTTCGAGGTTGAGCTGTGTGACCGGGAAGATTGGCGTCAGGTTTTCGAAGAAGGGGCGCTTCTTGGCGTCCTCGGGGTCAAGGCCGTTGACCTGCTCGACCCTCAGGAGGCCGTAGTACTTCTCGTTGTCGCGCGGGGGACGTACCTGGCCGGTGATGTAGTCGCCGTTGCGCAGAGCGAAGCGGCGGACCTGCGACTGCGAAACGTAGACGTCGTTGAGGCTCGGGCGCATCGAGTCGTTGCGCAGGAAGCCATAGCCGTCGTCGACGACCTCGAGCGTGCCGCCGGTGAAGATGTTGCCCTGCTTCTCGCTCTGGGCCTGCAGGATGCGGAAGATCAGGTCCTGCTTGCGCATCCCCGAGTAGCCCTCGATGTCGAGGGTTGAGGCGATATCGGCCAGCTCCTCGCGCGTCCGGGCCTGCAGCTCGGCGACGTTGATGTAGCCCCCTGCGCGGCGCTCGCCGCCGCGGTCTTCGCCGTCCGAGCGCTCATACGCTTCGGCGCCGTCGTCGTAGCCGCGCCGACGGCGGTCGCGGTCGCGCCGGCCCCGGCGCTCGCCGCGATCGCGGTAGGGCCTCTGGGCGTCTTCGGCGTCGCGAGCGTCGTCGCTCAGGCGCTCGGAGTCGACAGCGTTGGTCCGCTCGCTTTCCTCGCCGACTTCCGATTCCTCTATCGGCGTCTCAGGCGGCGCCTCGGCAGCGCCGTTGTCCGATAGATCGGCGGTGGGCGTGACGACCTCAGCGTCGTCGAAGGAATCCTGTTCGACGCCGTTGTCAGCGGTCGAGGCGATGGGTTCCTCGGTGATGTCTTCGTCACGCTCTCGGGCGCGATCTTCCATGGTCATGCGGTGCTTAGATCCTATGTGCGGTGTATTAGATGAGCCCTCCGCGGAGGGATCGCATTAAAGGGGGCTGGGTGCGCCGGACTTCTGCGGAGCGTCTGTCTCAGGTCCTACGTACGATGGGCACCCGCGCTATCACACTAAGTCTTATCGCAAACAGGGAGCAAGTCAAAAGCAGGAGATAGCGGCACATTCATTATCGCCTATTTCATCGAGGTCGTTAACCGCACCGCGGCTCAGAACGTCCAGATGACGGGGACGAGAAAGATGGCCACGACGAAGAACAGCAGTAGTAAGGGAAGTCCCAGCTTCCAGTAGTCACCAAACCGGTACCCGCCCGGCTCCATCACCATGAGGTTCACCGGCGTGGCGATCGGCGTCAGGAACGCGGCAGCCGCAGCAACGGCGATGCTCATCAGCACGGGCTCGGGCGAGATGCCGAGCTCGGCGGCGCCTGAAAGGCCAATCGGGATCATGACCAGCGCAGTCGCCGTGTTGCTAATCAATTGTCCGAAGATCGCCGTGATAACGAACAATCCGATTAGCAGCAAATAGTGGCTGAAGCTGCCATCGCCCGCAACATCGACCAGCCGGTTGGCGATCTGCTCAGCAGCCCCGCTTTCCGACATGGCGGTCGAGAGCGGGAACATCGCTCCAACCAGGATTACGGTGGTCCAGTTGATGCCGCGGTAGGCCTGCGGGACGGTGAGGACGCCAAGAATGAT
>DASTBR010000052.1:0-3011 GCA_035711945.1 Dehalococcoidia bacterium | reverse complement strand
GCGAATGACTCGTCGCGCTCGACGCGCTGAGCCTCGGCGCCCTCCTTGCGACGGAAGCGGCGGCGCAGCACCTCGGCCATCGAGGCGAAGTCATTTGCGCCGTCGACGGTCCTGATCTTGAAGCGACGGTACTCGGCCGGGCGGGCGTGACCGTCGATGAAGACAACCATGCTGCCGACGGAGTTTGTGCCCTGAATGTTCGAAATGTCGTAGCACTCGATGCGGCGCGGGGGACCGGGGAGGTTGAGCTCGTCGGCGAGCTGCTCGAGGGCCTGGGTCGTCTTGCCGCGATCGGCGAGCCACTTTACGCGCTCGGACTCAAGCGCCTCACGGGCGTTCTCATTGGCGGACTGTATCAGCTGTCGGCGGCCGCCGCGTTCGGGGACGCGAACATCGACCCGCGAGCCACGGCGTTCGCTAAGCCATTCCTCGATGACGTCGGCGTCACCTGGCTGCGCGGGGACGAGGACCGCCTTGGGGACGTACGCCGCAGCGTCATAGAACTGCTTGATGAAGCTGCCCATGACGTTGGCGTCGCTCTCCTCGGCGGCGCCGTCGAGCATGAAGTGATCGCGGCCGACGATCTTGGTGCCGCGCAGGAACCAGACGAAGACGCAGGCTTCGTTGCCATCGCGGGCCAGGCCGAAGATGTCGTCGTCGCCGCGGCGGGTCGTGGCCATCGTCTGCTGCTCGGTCGTGCGCTGGATGGCACGGATCTGGTCGCGAACGCGGGCGGCCTGCTCGTAGAGCATCTGGGCGGACGCTTCGTTCATCCGCTTCCTGAGGTCGCGAACGACTTCTTCGCTGCGGCCCTCGAGGAAGAGAATTACCTGGCGGATGACCTCGTCGTACTCTTCCTTGGTGCAGTAGCCGGTGCAGGGCGCGATGCAGCGCTTGATGTAGTAGTCCAGGCAGGGACGAGCGTCGTTGCCAGTGATGGTCTTGGTGCAGGAACGCCAGGGGAAAAGCTTCTTGACGAGGTCGAGTGCCATGCGAACCGAGCCGGCGTTGGCGTACGGGCCGAAGTAGCGGGCACCATCGTTGGCTACTCGACGGGTGATGTAGACGCGCGGCCATTCCTCGGTCGTATCGACCTTCAGGTATGGATAGTGCTTGTCGTCGCGGAGGCGCACGTTAAAGAGCGGCTGATGACGCTTGACCAGCACGGCCTCGAGCATCAGCGCTTCGGCGGCCGACGCCGTGACTGTGTACTCGATATCGGCGATGCGGCTACGCAGCATGCGCGTCTTGCTTTCGAGGCTGCTTGGCGAGCCAAAATAGGAGCGCACCCGGCTCTTCAGGTTGGCGGCCTTGCCGACGTAAATGACGTTGCCCTCGGCGTCCTTATAGACGTAGACGCCGGGCCTGGCAGGCAGAGCGCTGACGCGTTCCTTCAGGTCGATTTCGGGATTGGGGAGACTGGAAACGGTCTTCGACCATTTCTCGCGCAAGGAGTCCATGCAGTCAGATTTTACGTCGACTGACCCTGACCACTGCAGGTCGTGGCGGCCATGACGATGTCTGCCGAGCTGCTCGAGAGCCTGCGGCGACTCGAGCTTATCTACCTGAAGCATCGCGGGCGCAAGAGTGGCCGCGAATACTCGACCGAGATCTCGTTCGCGGTCGATGACGAAGGCGTCTACCTGCTGGCTAATGAGGAGTCGGGACGGCCCCCTGACTGGCTGCTGAACATGCTGGCTGCAGGCGCTGCGGAGTTTTACGCCGGGACCAGGCTGGTACGAGGCCGTCCCGAGGTGCTGCCTGACGATGCCATTCCGCGACTGCAGGAGATGTTTCGCGCGCGCTACGGGGGCGAGATCGTGCGCCGTTGGTACGATGCTGCCTCAGTAACGCCCCTACGAATCTCCGACCTGTTCGCTTCCTAGTGCGGAACTTTCCTATCCGAGGCTCACGTTAAGATCGTGACAATACCCACCAGCTAATGAGCAGACAGGAAACCGTCTTCCAGGAAGTGCCGGAAACGGCGGCCGGCGAGCGCAGTGTGGCTCTCGGCGAGCTGCGAGCGGCAGGCCGCAACCAACTTATCAGCCTTGTCCTGGCAATGCGTCCCCGCCAGTGGCTGAAGAACGGCCTCGTCTTTGTGGCGCTGATTTTCTCCATCGAGCGCAGCTGGAGCCTGTCGGAGCCGGACGAGTGGTGGCCTCTGGTCTGGCGTGCCTGCGCAGCGTTCGCGATCTTCTGCGCGATCTCGGCGGCGGGCTACCTGATCAACGACATCAAGGACCTGGAAGCCGACAGAGTGCACCCGACGAAGAGTCAGCGGCCGCTGGCCTCGGGGACGCTGAACCTGAACCTGGCGGCTGCGGCGGCGGCGGTGTTGAGTCTGACAGCGCTGGCCGGCGGGTACCTGATCAACATCGAGTTCGGCACGATCGCTATGGGCTACTTCGCGCTGACCCTGGCCTATTCGTACTACCTGAAGCACATAGTGCTCCTCGATCTGATGGCGGTCGCAGCAGGCTTCGTGCTGAGGACGCTGGCCGGGGCGCTGGCGATCGACGTGCCGATTTCGCCGTGGCTCTACCTGTGCACGCTGCTGGGGGCGCTCTTCCTTGTGATCAATAAGCGACGTACAGAGCTTGTCATGCTGGACGACACCGCCGTCCGGCACAGGCCGATCCTCGGCGACTACAGTGTGGCGCTCATCGACCAGATGTCCGCGGTCGTAACAGCGGCGACGATCCTCGCCTACAGCCTCTACACGTTTAGCGCCGATACACTGCCGGACAATGACGCGATGGCGTTCACGATTCCCTTCGTGATCTACGGCCTGTTCCGGTATCTGTACCTGGTACACAGGCACGAACTGGGCGGAAGCCCGGAGGAAGTGCTGTACCGTGATCGGCCGATGGCTCTCAATATCGCCGCCTGGCTGCTGGTATCGGCAGCGATCCTGGCGATCTATCGCTAGCTGGCGGCTGCCTCTTCGAGGTCCTTTTCGTCTTCGGCGTCGATCGGCTGCCCTGAGCGGGTCACGAGCAGCGGGCGCT
>DASTBR010000051.1:0-8792 GCA_035711945.1 Dehalococcoidia bacterium | reverse complement strand
GGCGGCACGGTAACGACGATGAATCCCCTCTACCGCGAGCGGGAGATCGAGCACCAGATGCAGGACAGCGGGGCAAAGGCGATCTTTGCGGCTGGCACCTGCAAGGAGCTGGCGGAAAGTGTGTCAGGCGGACGTACGGTTTACACGCTGGACGACGCCTGGCTGATGGCTGGTTCCTCGCCGGGCGAGCACAAGCCGGTGGCGATCGACCCGCGAGAGGACCTGGCGGTGCTGCCTTACTCGTCCGGAACCACCGGTGGACCCAAGGGCGTGATGCTGACGCACTACAACGTCACCTCGAATATCAGGCAGACGATAGCGACCGGGCTGGTCGACGGGTATTCCGTGCTGATCGACTTCCTGCCGTTCTTCCACATTTACGGGATGGTCGTACTGATGAACGCGGGTATCGCCACGGGCTCCAAGCAGGTGGTGATGCCGCGCTTCGAGCCCGAGCCGTTCCTCCGGCTGATCGGGCAGTACGGCGCCACCAATCTCTTCGTGGCGCCGCCCGTGATGCTAGCTCTGGCCAATTTGCCAGAGACGGTGCCTGTCGACCTATCGAGCGTGCGCTTCATCATGTCGGGTGCGGCGCCGCTGCCCGTGGACGTGGGACGCCGCGTAGCCGAGCGCTACGAGGTTACGGTGCTGCAGGGCTACGGGATGACTGAGGCCAGCCCGGTGACTCACGTCAGCATGATTGGCCGGGACAAGCCGGGGAGCGTAGGGCCGCCGGTCTCAGACACGACCCAGAAGGTCGTTGACATGCAGTCGGGGGCTGAGCTTGGCTTCGACGAGATAGGCGAGTTGCTGGTTGAGGGGCCGCAGGTGATGAAGGGCTATCTGAACAACGACGCGGCGTCGGCTGAGACGCTGCGTGTGGAGCGGTCGCCGGAAGCCGACGAGGAGCCCTGGAAGGGTCGCTGGTTGCGGACCGGAGATGTGGTGAGCATGGACGAGGATGGCTACGTCACAATCCATGACCGTGCTAAGGAGATGATCAAGTACAAGGGCTACCAGATCGCTCCTGCGGAGCTGGAAGCTCTGCTGGTTGAACATCCAGCAGTGGTCGACGCCGCCGTCATTCCGAAGTTCGATGCTGAGTCGGGCGAGGTGCCGAAGGCGTTCGTGGTGCTACGGGAGGGGCAGAGCCTTACGGCGGACGAGGTGGCGTCGTTCGTGGCTTCAAGAGTCGCACCTTACAAGAAGGTGCGCGAGGTGGAGTTTATAGGGGCGATCCCAAAGAACCCGAGTGGCAAGATCCTGCGCCGAGAACTGATCGAGCAGGAACGCTCCAAAGCAGGGAAATAGGGAAGCCAACTTACACGACATAACTGCACGGGGCGTCGGTCGCGTCCGTATCTGTTTGCGGGCCGGCTGTTCCTAATGCCAGGGAGCCGATCGGTCGATTAAGACAAAAGCCCCCTGGCCTTCCAATCGAGCGAACGGATCACGCTGGAGAGCGCGAGTGCAGGAAAGTATCGCCGGAGTCACGCCGAAAGTAAGCTCGCTGCTTGTCGAGAGGGCAGTAAGGCGGGACAGAGCGGCGTTTGGTGAGATCTACAGGCTTTATCGGCCGGGGATCGTCCGCTATATCCGCCACCACGTCGGCAGCTCGCACGAGGCCGAGGACATAGCGGGCAGGGTGTTTTTGAAGGCCTGGCAGGCAATCGACCGCTACCAGGACCGTGGCAGGCCTTTCTCGTCGTGGCTTTACCGGTTGGCGCACAACCAGGTGGTCGACCACCATCGCACGCGTCATCCATCGGCTCCTCTGCTGGAGTTGGGCGTCTTCGCAACACCTGACACGGCGTTCGAAACGGTGCGACGCAAGCATGCTGCGAGAGACATTAATGCGGCGCTGCAGAGGCTGACCGCCGACCAGCGCCAGGTTATCCGCCACAAGTTCAGCGACGGCCTGGACAATTCGACGATCGCTCGCCTGATGAACAAGAAGGAGGGGGCTGTCCGCGCGCTGCAGATGCGCGGACTGAGCGCCCTGAGACGCGAGCTTGAACAGCGCTGGGAGTCTGAGGTCGCCTGAGACCAGGACGCGTTAGTCGCCGAGCAGTGTGTCGTAGCCGAGGGCAATGATCTCCTCGACGTATTGCGAGCGCCAGCCAGGCTCAGGTACGGGCACCGAGTGAGCGCGGAACCACTTGTGGTAGGAGATGTATTCCTCCTCGAGGTGGCGACGCCAGTCGTCTTCCTCGGCGAAGGCATCGGGAGCAACGTCCTCAAAGCGCCGTTCCGCATCGGAAGGGTCGATGTCAAGATCCTCACGCCAGTAGTCCTCGAGATAGTCGAGGGACTCTTCGAGGTCCCGCCGGCACTCACTGGTTAGCAACGACATCAGTCCGACGGCGTCGACGCGCCGGGCGCGGATGCGAAGCTCGCGGGCACAGTCGTCACAAAGCACGACGAGCTTGCGCGAGTCACAGTCCTCTTTGCGCTCACAGACGACACAGCGAGGCGCCCAGGCTGCTGAGCCTGGCGCCCGTGAGTAGCCGACAGAGACGTAGGCGTGCAGGGCGCCGCAACGGCGGCAAGCGACCTGCTCGGCGAGGATCTCGTTGATCGTCTTTTCCCACTCGATTTGCACGTTCAGGACTCCTCGTGTGGTCTCGTCGTGATGATCGACCAACCTTCTAGAACTTGCCAGTCGGTCGTCACAGATTCGACTCCCACCAGCCCGACTGACCGGGCGCCTCTTCGAGGCCGACGCGAAGCTTGACGATGTTGGTAGCGCCTGCCTGTCGCAAAGCTTCAAGGACCTGGCCGCCGATCCACTCGGCGAGGCGTTCGGCGGTAGTGTTGTCGACAGGCAGGTCGATAACGTCGCGCTTCGGGAAGACATAACTTCGGTCACGGAAGCCGACCCTCACCTCGTCGCCACGGTCTACGGAAAGTAATGAGGATGCTCCCTGTAATAAGAACTTATGGTCGAGTGCCCCGCAGATGTCGCGACCGATGCGCTTAAGCTGGCCGAAGTCGATGACCCAGCTGTCCTGGGTTAGGCCGCCGGTTACTTCGATGAATAGGGCGTAGTTGTGACCATGAAGCGGCTCCAGATCACCGGTGAAGGTCGCCATGTGGGCGGCGGCAAACTTGAGTCGGTTGCGCTCGACGGCGACACGATACGTCGTCTCCATTCCTCAGAGCCTAGAGTTTGGGCGGAAGGGGCGGAGGCTTCTAAGCGGAATCGTCGGTTCGCACTATATATGTTATGTAGATTTGACTATTGAGCATCCTACGGCTGGACATAACGGGATACGACTCTTCAGGCCGATAGCCTAGGCTCGGTATCTAGAACCTCGCGGGTGGCGAGCACGTATCGGTGATCGAGAAAGCGTTTAGAAAGCAGGACCCCGACTAATGACCTCGTTCAAGTTTATGGTCGCCGGCATGGCCGTCGGCGCCTTGATTCTCGCCGTGCTTGGCGGAGCATTCCTCGCAGGGCGTGAGTTTGCTGATGACGACGATGATGACGGCTCGGAGGCGGCGTCGTCCGATGACTCGAGCGGCGATTTCGGCGTGCTCGAAGAGATCTACGACGTCCTGGAGGACGACTTCGTACGTCCGGATTCGATTGACCGCGAGACGCTGCGGCAGGCAGCCATCAACGGCATGCTCGAAGTGTTGGGCGATCCGAATACCGTCTATATCGACGAAGAAGCGCTGGCGATCGGCGCCGGCGACTCCTCAGGCCGCTACGAAGGAATAGGCGCGGCCGTAACCCAGAACCCAAACGGCGAGATTGTCATCGTCCGCGCCTATACGGGGTCGCCAGCAATCGAGGCTGGAGTCCGTGACGGCGACGTCATCCTCGAGGTTGACGGTGAGTCGACCGCCGGTTGGACGCTCGCGCAGTCGATAGCGGAGGTCCGCGGGCCCAAGGGTACTGAGGTCACTCTTCTCGTGCGCCACCTGGACGGCGAGGAAGAGACCTTCACGATCGTGCGCGACGAACTGGAAGAGTACACCGTTTTCAGCTGCCCGGGGGCACAGGTAGGCTCTGGGCCGGCGACCGACGAAGACGTTGGGATCGACTGCCCGTTGAGCGAACTGGAGGGCGGCACCGCTGATGACATCGCCTACATGCGTATCGAACAGTTCAGCGGCACTGCGCCCGAGGATGTCGACGCCGTACTGCAGGAGGTCGTAGACGGCGGCTACAGCGGACTGATCGTCGACCTGCGCAACAACCCGGGTGGCCTGGTTTCGGCGACGGTGGAAATCAGCGACATGTTCGTCGACGAGGGCCAGATCTTCCGCGAGGTGTCGTCGGAGGGCGATGAGCAGGTCTTCGACGCACGCAGCGACGACAGACTCGAGGGACTGCCCGTAGTTGTGCTCGTTAACAACAACAGCGCGAGCGGCGCCGAAGTTTTCGCGGCTGCGCTGCGCGACAACGGCCGCGCTTACGTCATTGGTCAGACAACCTTCGGCAAGGGCACCGTAAACATTCTGCGCGAACTGTCAGACGGCGGTGGCCTGTATGTCTCGATCGCACAGTGGTTCACCCCCAATGGCGACCGTATCGATGGCGTGGGAATCGATCCTGACCTGGAGTTCTGCGCGACCGACCAACAGATCGATCAGGGCGCGGATGTCCAACTGCAGGCGGCCATCGACTATCTGCAGGGCGAGGACGTACAGCCACAGGACTGTGCTCCGCCTCAGAACGTCGCTGACGAGACGACTCCCGCCGAAGAGCTGCCCGAAGAGCCGCAACAGTAGTTATGTCAACGCCCTGTTGCGATGAGTAATGGGAGCGGCGATCGCACGGTCGTCACCAACAAGAAGGCTTTCTACGACTATCACGTGCTGCAGCAGGTCGAAGCTGGCCTCGCCCTGACCGGCACGGAGATCAAGTCGATCCGCGAGGGCAAGGTCAACATCCGCGAGGGCTATGTACGTCCGCGTGACGGCGAGCTGTGGCTCGTCGGCGCGCACATCGCGCCCTATGGGTCAGGTGGCTATCAGAACCATGATCCATACCGCGATCGCAAGCTCCTGCTGCACAAGAAGGAGATTGCGGAGTTGGCCGCGGGCTCGGCTGAGCAAGGGGCAACGATAGTACCGCTGCGGCTCTATCTGCTGCGCGGCAAGGCCAAGCTCGAGATTGGCCTGGTCAAGGGCAAACGAAAATACGACAAGCGCCAGGCCATCGCGAAGCGGGACGCTGAGCGATCAATGCAGCAGGCGGTTCGGAGTCGGGAACGCGACTGAGTACCTAAACTAAGCGGCTGAAAAGCGCATAAGATCGGCCACAGTCAGCTTCAGGAAGCCTCCGATCGACTCGAGGACGATGTCGAATGACGTTGGATCAGCGCCGGTACGTGCGTACTTCCCCTGGTGGACGAAAACCGTCGTTAACGGGGCGTCGACAGCCGCCTCGAGGGCCGTCAGAAGGTGCGGCTTGTCGTCGACCGTAACGTAATGGTCCGCGGGCAGTTCCCTGATAACCTGCTGAATCGCGATTTCCTTGTGGTCGAAGACGTAGACCGCCCCGGCTACCAGTTCCTCGAGACCCGACTGTCGGATCTTATGTCGCTGGAAGACCTGGTCGCCGTCCGAGAGAACGGCGACGGTACCCAACGATTGGCCATGGGCGATGACCGCAGGGACGTCCGGGTAAACGAAACCGTCAAACGGAAAGTCGAAGAATATCTCGGTGAGCGCTGCGCGCTGCGCAGCGTCGCCGACACCGAAACGCTCGATGGTGAGTGGGATGTCGACGACGCCCCTGTCCGAGCGGACTGACTCGTAGACGGTCCAGAAGCGGTCCGTGTCGTCACGGCCAAGGTAGGACAGCAGCCGGCGGTTGAACTCCTCCTTGGCAGCGTCGTTGTCGATGAGGGTGTTGTCGCAGTCGAAGAAGATGACGAGTCGCGCGGTCACGGGTTCGAGGTTCCGCGTTGTCCGCGGGCTTCGTCAAGGACGGGGCGATCTGGACAGCCGACTGTAGAATTGGGCGTGGGCTGCCCTTCCCGCAGTTGGTCGCTCCGCGACTCTTTCTGAACGGAGACGTCGATGGATAAGAGCAAGGCGATCGAGCGCAACGTAGCTATCGAGCTGATGCGGGTGACCGAGGCGGCCGCAATGGCGGCGGCGCCATGGATGGGCCGCAACCAGAAGAACCTGTCGGACCAGGCCTCGGTCGACGCCATGCGCGAGACGCTGAACTCAGTCGACATGGACGGCGTGGTGGTTATTGGCGAAGGCGAGAAGGACGAAGCGCCGATGCTCTACATCGGCGAGGCCATCGGCAACGGAAATCCGCCCCTGGTGGACATCGCGGTTGACCCGATCGACGGCACGCGCCTGCTGGCGCGAGGACTGCCGGGCGCTATCTCGGTCGTGGCGCTCTCGGAGCGGGGCACGATGCTGCAGGTGCCGCACGAGATGGTCTACATGAACAAGATCGCGGTGGGGCCGGCTGGCAAGGGCGTGATCGACATCAGCTCTAGCCCTGCTGAGAACCTCAAGGCGCTCTCCAGACGGATGGCCGTCCCGGTCAGCGAGCTGACGGTAGCAGCCCTCGACCGACCGCGAAACGAAGATCTGATGGAGAGCGTACGTAGCGTCGGCGCGCGCCTGAAGCTGTTGAGCGACGGCGACGTGGCCGGCGCGATCGCGTCGGCGCTGCGGGGCGAGTCAGGTGTGGATATGTACGTGGGCATCGGCGGCTCGCCGGAGGCGATCATCGCTGCCTGCGCGATCAAGTCGCTCGGCGGTGACATGCAGTGCACCTTCTGGCCGCGCGAGGAGGCCGAGGCAGTGGCCGCCCGCGAAGCGGGCTTTGAGGACGGCCGCGTGTTCACAATCGACGAGCTGGTAAGCGGCGATGACATTCTCTTCGCTGCCACCGGAATCACCGGCGGCGAACTGCTGCAAGGCGTCAGGTACTTCCCGGACGGCGTGCGAACGCACTCACTGGTGATCCGGTCGCGTTCAGGTACCGTGCGCTGGGTAGAGGCGCATCACGACGCCGGCAAGCAGCGTCAATACGCTATCGAGTAGTCGTTATGTCGGGTTCTTCCCTGTTCAGGCGGCGACGAGCTCGCTGAGAACACGCTCGTCGTAAGGCGCGAATGGAACCGTCACAGCTTCCAGTTCGGTAACTTCGCTGCCCTTCTGCTGCTCAGGCAGCAGTGCCCTACAACGGCGACCGCCGCAGACCTCGTAGGTATAGCCGTCCAGGGAAACCCTGACGAGCGGTGGAGTGGTGTGTCCGCAGGATATCCAGAGCATTGAGCGGGGAACTCCTTACATCTATGTCAGGCATAGGTTAGGCCTATGACTAATGCTATGCAAGAGGCAAATGTCACAAATAGGTTAAGACTATTCACCGGGCTCGACCGTGACCTTGACTCCTCCATGAGCTTTGTCGAGCGCTTGCTCGAAGGCGGCCGCTGCCTGACTTAGTGGGAAGCGCGCGGTGATTAGTGGCTCGAGGTCGCGCCAGCGACGCTGCAGGATGTCTACGGCGATTGCGAAGTCGGAGCGACCCCCAGGACTTCCGTAGGTGAGGGAACCGACGATCCTCGCCTCCTTCAAAACCATTTGCACGGGATGAAGGCTGACTGGCCTGGTGAAGACACCAAGGACGCTTATCCGACCGCCGGGCCGCACCAGAGCGAGAGCGTCGGCGAGAGTGCCAGCTTCGCCGCCGATAGTCTCTACCACGACGTCCAGCGACCGGGCCTCGGCATACGATGCGAGGCCGGTCCTGTCGTCCGGGGCGAAAACCTCCGTAGCCCCAAGCGTCTGTGCCAGGCTGGCCTGATGCTCGTGTCGCGCCGTGACGGCGACGGACGACGCGCCGAGCTCGCGGGCTACGAGGACCGAGAGGAGGCCAATCGTTCCCGCGCCGAGTACAAGCACGCTCTCGTTCTTGCGGAGATCGACGAGGCGCAGGCCGTGGACGCAGACGGCGATCGGTTCGGCGAGCGCGCCGATGTGAAACGGAACCTCGGCCGGCAACTGGTGCAGAGCGTAGGCGGGGACGGACATTAGCTCGCTGAATCCGCCGTTGACGGCAGTACCCATGAGCTGGCGTTCAGAGCAGAGCTGAGGCTCGCCGCTAGTGCAGTAGCGGCAAGTGCGGCAGACGACGAGCGGCTCGACAACGACTCGGTCGCCCACTACCAGTCCAGTGGCGCCTTCGCCCAGCTCGACGACCTCGCCGCTGATCTCGTGGCCCATGACGACCTGAGTGGGCGGAGGAAAATCGCCTCGGAAGAAGTGCAGGTCGGACCCACAGATTCCGCAGTTACGGACACGAATCGTCGCCCAGCCTCCATTCGGAGGCGGCACGTCAACGGTGGCCAGCTCGATGGTGCGTGGCGCCGTGCAGAGGGCCCTGAGTGAAGCGCCCATGAGGTCTCCTTAGCGCCGACCAATCCTTATGATCGGCTGACTAACAGGAGTGCAGAATGACAGATTCGTTGCTTACGGAAGTTGCCGACGGTGTGGGGACAATTACTCTCAACCGGCCGGAGAGCCTGAACGCGCTAAACCGCGAGGTCTGGGCAGGAATCGGACAGGCGGCCCTGGAGCTGGGGCAGAGCGAGGCAGTTCGCGTGGCGGTACTACGCGGCGCCGGCGACAGAGCGTTCAGCGCCGGCCTCGACGTGAAGGCGGCGGGCCGAGAAGGCGTAGACGCGGGCACTCCAGCTCGCGACACGTTTAATCGAATCACGGCGATGCAGATGGCGTTCAACGCCGTCGAGAGTGCGCCGATCCCGTTTATCGCGTCGATCCCTGGGTACTGCCTGGGTGGCGCG
>DASTBR010000050.1:0-7432 GCA_035711945.1 Dehalococcoidia bacterium | reverse complement strand
CGAAGGACGCGAGAGCTATCGGACGGAAGCCGAGGCGCGTGGACAGATAGCCGCCGGTGATGCCGCCCAGCGGGAAGAAAAGCAGCATCTTCATGAGGTTGAGGCCGCCATCCAAAGTCGAGCCATCCCAGAGCACGTTGGTGATCAAGGGGACGGTGACCATGGCTGTGATCGTCACCGCGCCGTCGACGAAGTACAGCAGCATAGCGCTGCTGATTGAGGGCACGCGAAAGAGGCGGAGGTTGAAGAGAGGAACTGTGACGCGAAGGCTTCGCATGACAAAGGCAATGCCGAAAGCGAGCGCGAGTACGGCCAATCCGGCATTGATCCACCACGCGCGCGGATCGGCGCCGTTATCTGTGAGGGCGACCGTCAAGGAGGCCAAACCACCGGCGAGAAGGATTCCACCTATCCAGTCGACCGAGGCACGAACATCCCCCTGGTAGCGCGTGGCGAGCCGGCGCACAGCCAGTGCGAAGGGCAGGACCAGGAAGATGTTGAGGACGAAGAGGCCACGCCAGCCCCAGGGCACGATATCGACCAATGCCGCTGCCCAGAACGGGCCGAGCAGCGAGCTGGCGTCGTCGAGGGCGGCGACGAGGCCAACCGCTAGCGGTCGGCGTTCTGAGGGCAGCGCTTCGGCGATGATCGCCATCGAAATCGGGACGACGGCGCCACCTCCGACTGCCTGGACGACCCGGGCAGCCGTTAGCAATGGCAACGTCGGTGAGACGGCGACGAGCAGCGTGCCGACTATAAAGATGCCAACGGAAACCATGTAGATGCGTACGTGGCCGTAGGCGTCGGCCACGCGCCCCATTAACGGCATGGCCACCGTGTAGCCAAGCAGGTAGCCGTTGACGATCCAGGCCGCCCGGCCGAGGCCCGTCAGCTCGTACTCGCCGAGGTCGTCGAGCATGTCGGGAAGGATCGTGACGACGAATGTCTGGTCGAGGCCCATGAAGAAGACGCCGAGGCCGAGCATGGCGATGAGCAGCATCGGCCCTTGTTGCAGCCCCTTGTCGGGAGCAACCGCAGACGTCTCAGACATCCGCTTCTATTCTGGAGGCTCGATCTCCACGGTCACGTCGTTGTAGGACGAGATTTCGATCAGTCGCTGAATGTCGTCGGGCTCGTCCTCGTTGAGCGGACCGACAATCTGGATACGATACGGCAAGCGGTCTTCCGTACCTATCCAGAGCGTGACTTCCACGGCAAGGCCGGGGTCGGCGGCCGGAATCAGGCGATCGAATTCGCCGGAGTCGATCGTCGCAGTGACGATACGGGTCTCCACTCCGCCGATGTCTTCGCTGCTGCCGAACTCGGAGTTCTCCGGCGCGCTGCGCATGAGAGCGATCGCACCCTGGGTTGGGTCGAGGATGTCCTGGATTGAAAAGTCAGCGTCGATAAAGCCGCCGCCGAAGGGATTCTCGAAGAAGAACTCCTCACCGATGGCAATGACCTCGACATCCACGTCGATGCCGCCGGGGCCCTCGGCCTCGACCTCGGCGCGCAGGCGATCGGGTGTGATGACGTCGCCCTCAGCGCGCTCCATTTCGAGGTCGAGCACGATCTCGGTGCCGCCGTTCTCGTGGGTAAGCAGGAAGTGGAAGGAAGACACCTCTTCGAGGGCGTCGGCTGAGCTGGCGACGAACTCCTGGGCCGTCTCCTCGGGAGTGGTTGTTTCCTCGGGCTCGGCGGAGTCGTCGTCATCGTCTCCACTGCAGGAGGCGAGCAGCAGGCCGAGAGTCAATGAGAGGATCAGCGGGGCGAGCCGGGTCATGGAGCCCTCCGTTTCGACAGCGTCTGCATTCAGTATGGGCGGGGGTAAACTTGGCAGCGATGAGCACCCGCCCTTACTCCCCGCGCGAGGTCGTTTCGAAGCTGGAAGTGCTTTATGGTCCTGCGGAGTGGCTGGCGCACCACGACGCACTGACGGAGCTGGTGCTCACGATACTCTCCCAGCACACCTCAGATACGAATTCGGGGCGCGCCTTCATGCGCCTGAAGTTGCAGTTCCCTACATGGGAGGACGTCCTCGCGGCGAGTGAGGAGGAGATCGCCGAAGCGATCAAGGTAGGTGGCCTGGCGGCTCAGAAGGCGCCGCGGATCAAGGCTGCGCTGGCGGAGATCGTTGCGCGCAACGGCAGCTTGGACCTGGAGAACGTCCGCGCGATGCCAGTTCACGAGGCGCGTGAGTGGCTGGTATCACTGAAGGGCGTGGGGCCGAAGACGGCGGCGTGCATCCTGCTTTTTGCCTACGGCAAGCCGGCCCTGCCGGTGGATACGCACGTCTACCGGGTGGCGGGGCGGCTGGGACTGGTGCCGGAGGGCATGAACGTCGAGAAGGCTCATGCGCACCTCGAGGCGCTGGTGCCGAAGAAGCTGCACTACGCGTTTCACATCTCGCTGATCAAGCACGGACGGCGGCTGTGCCGAGCGCAGCGGCCGTTTTGCCCGCAGTGTCCGCTGCAAAAGCGCTGCCCAGATGGCCAGCGACGGTTGAAGTCAGGCGACTTTGCGGTCATGGCTCTAGACGTACCTTTCGCCAGCGAGGCTTGACGCGCTCCCCTCGGCTTCCTCACGCTTGAGCAATGATTCGGGTTGCGATTCTGAATGTGACCGGCTATGCGGGCGCAGAACTGGCCAGGCTGCTGCACGGGCACCCTGAGGCGGAACTCGTCGCAGCCACGGGCCGCAGCGCGTCGGGGCAGAAGCTCAAAGACGTTTTCCCACATCTCTGGCCCATCGACCTGACCGTCGGCGACGAGGTCGGCGAGAGCGTTGACCTTGTCTTTTCGGCGCTGCCGCACGCGGCCAGCGCGGAAGCGCTGCTACCCTTCCTGCGGCAGGGCGTGAAGGTCATTGACATCAGCGCGGACTTCCGCCTGCGAGACAGCGCTGTCTACGAAAAGCACTATGGGCGACCTCATCCGGCGCCTGAGCTGCTCTCGGGCGCCGCCTACGGTCTGCCGGAAGTGACCGGCGAACCGCTGAGGGACGCCCCGCTTGTGGCCAACCCGGGGTGTTATGCCGCGGGTGCCCTGCTCGCGCTAGCCCCTGGCGTAAAGGGCGGGCTGTTCAAGCCTGGGATCGTGATCGACGGGAAGTCCGGTGTATCGGGCGCCGGGCGGGCGCTCGGCCAGCCGTATCACTTCGCCGAGGCGAATGACAATCTCAGTGCCTACGGGCTGGTTGCTGAAGGGCATCGCCATCGGCCGGAGATAGACCAGGAGCTGGCGAGGCTCAGCGACGATCACCAGCCGGTCACATTCGTTCCGCATCTGGTGCCGATGACCCGTGGCATCCTGACGACCGTCTATGCGGAACCGGCTTCGGGGGCGAAAGGTGTGCGGGCTGCCTACGAGGACTTTTATGCGGACTCACCCTTCGTCCAAGTGGTTGGCGAGCCGCCGGCCACGCGTGAGGTGGCGGGTACCAACAACTGCCTGATCTTCGTGCGTGAGGATGACCCTGGGGGTCGCGCGATCATCGTCAGCGCGATCGACAACCTGGGGAGGGGCGCGGCGGGCCAGGCGATCCAGAACATGAATCGGGTGCTCGGCCTTCCCGAGACGATGGGCCTCGAGGCGATCGCGCTCTACCCGTGAGTCCACCTGTCACGGTCGTCAAGATAGGCGGAAGCACGCTGGGGTCCGCCAGGGCAACGCTTCTGGAAGTCGCCGACATCCAGCGGGGTGGTGAGAGGCTGGTCCTGGTTCACGGCGGTGGCGACGAGATTTCACGCCGCCTTGCAGAGGCTGGCATCAAAGCCGACTTTGTGGATGGCCTGAGAAGCACCGACGACCGTGCGATGCCACTAGTGGCCGAGGCGCTGGAGGAGGTCAACAGCCAGATCGTCAGCTCATTGCTCGGCGCAGGGACGACTACGCGGCCGTTCACCGCCGAGAGCGGATTGCTGAAGGCGAAGCGGATGCAGAGCCTTGGGCGTGTTGGCGAGATTGTGGCCGTCGATATTGACGCTCTGCAAGAGGCTATCGAGCAACGAGCGGTGCCGGTCATCGCGCCGCTGGCACGCGACGTCGAGGACCAAGGGCTGCTGAACGTCAACGGCGATACCGCAGCGGGCGAGATTGCGATAGCCGTCGGCGCGGCAAGGCTGATCTTCAGCACCGACGTCGACGGCGTTCATTCGCGCGACGGAGAGCTTTTGCCAGTGCTGCACATCGACGACGCTGCTGTGCTGCTCGCCGACGGCACTGCCGCTGGGGGGATGGCGCCGAAGCTAAGGGCTTCTATGAAGGCCGCCGGCGTCGGGATAGAATGCGTGATCCTGGATGGGCGCCAGGCAGGGAGTCTGCGGAGGGTGTTCGCTGGCGGGCCAGTCGAGGGGACGCGCGTGGGGCCGCGGGCGGCGACCTGACCGCTGCCGACCATATAATCGCCTCGTATCTCCCGCCGAGCTTGTCCGCCCTAATGACTACTCCTCTAACGACCGCGTCCGAAGTTAACGACTGGACCGCTGAGGGCCAGCGCTACCTCATGAACACAGGCCGCCGTGCGCCGATCACAATCGTGCGCGGCGAGGGCAGCCGCGTCTGGGACGACACAGGCAAGACGTATCTCGATTTCCTGGCCGGATTGGCTGTCCTCGCTCTGGGCCACAGCAGTCCGGTTGTGCTCGAAGCGCTGCGCAGGCAGGGCGAAGAGCTGATCCTCGTAGCCGACACGGTGTGGTCCGTGCCGCAGGTGAAGCTGGCAAAGCGTCTCACCGAGCTGAGCGGGATGCACAAGGTCTTCTTTTGTAACGGTGGCGCGGAGGCCAACGAGGCGGCCCTTAAGATCGCCCGCAAGTACGGGAAGCTGCACAAAGAAGGCGCCTTCGAGGTCATCTCGACGGACAACTCGTTCCACGGGCGGACGATGGGCGCGACGGCAGCTACAGGGACCGCCAAATACCGCGAACCCTTCGAGCCCCTGGTACCCGGGTTCAGCTTTGTGCCGTTTGGCGACATCGAGGCGATAAAGGCGGCGACGACAGCGGCCACCTGCGCGGTGATCATCGAGCCCATCCAGGGCGAGGCAGGGATCAACATACCGCCGGATGGCTACCTGATCGAACTGCGTCAGTGGTGCGACGAGCAGAACATGGCTCTGATCCTGGACGAGGTTCAGACCGGCATTGGCCGCACGGGCAAGATGTTCGCGTTCGAGCATGAAGGGATTAAGCCGGACATCCTGACCCTTGCCAAAGCGTTGGGCGGTGGCGTGCCCGTGGCGGCGACGCTGGTCAACGAGAAGTTCGACGTCTTCGAACCGGGGGACCATGGCAACACATTTGGCGGCAACAACCTGATGACGAGCGTGGCCCTGGCCGTCATCGACTACATCGTCGACAACGACCTGATTGAGGAGTCCGCGACCAGGGGCGAGTACATGCTGGCGAAGCTGAGGAGCCTTGAGGACCGATACGAGTTCGTGAAGGAGGCGCGCGGCCGCGGGCTGATGTGCGCGATCGAGCTGGACAACGGTAAAGCGGGCGACGTGATGCAGGTCTGCCTAGAAAACGGCCTGATCATGGGCCAGGTTCGGGATCATGTACTGCGGATGCTGCCGCCGTTGACCGTGACGACCGACGAGATAGACGAAGCTATCGCCATCCTAGACAGGGCGCTGGCCAGCGTCGAGTGAAACCCAGGGTAGTCCTCGCTTATTCAGGCGGGCTCGATACATCGGTGGCCATCCACTGGCTGACGGAGGAGCGCGGCTACGATGTGATCGCGCTGACAGTCGACGTGGGCAACGAGAAGGACCTCAAGACGGTCCAGGAGCGAGCGACGCAGATCGGCGCTGTGAAGTCGCTCGTGCGTGACGCGCGCGCCGACTTTATCCACTACTTTGCCTTTCCCGCGCTGGCGGCGGGCGCTGTTTACCAGGGGGTTTACCCGCTGGCGACAGCGCTGGCTCGACCGCTGATCGCGAAGCTGCTGGTCGACGTCGCACGCGAGGAGAATGCTGCAGCCGTGGCACACGGTTGCACGGGCAAGGGCAACGACCAGGTGCGCTTCGACGTCAGCGTGCAGGCGCTGGCGCCGGACCTGGAGATCGTCGCGCCGGTGCGCGAGTGGGCGTGGTCGCGCGAAGAGGAGATCGAGTACGCCGAGGAACACGGTATTCCTGTGCCGGCGACGAAGGCGAGCCCATACTCGACCGATGAGAACCTTTGGGGAAGGAGCATCGAGGCGGGAGTACTGGAGGATCCGTGGGCTGAGCCACCGGCGGACGTTTACCAATGGACGGCGGCACCTGACCAACGGCCGGACGACCCTGAGTACGTGGAAATCGGGTTCAGAGAGGGCGTGCCCGTAACTCTGGATGGAGAGGAGACTGAGGGCGTTGAGATGGTCACGGCGCTGAACTCAAAGGCCGGCAGGCATGGCGTCGGACGCATCGACCACGTCGAGGACCGCCTGGTAGGGATCAAGTCGCGTGAGATCTACGAGGCCCCGGCAGCGGTGACGCTGCTGGAGGCGCACAGGGCGCTGGAGCATATGACCCTCTCGCGCCAGCAGCTTGCTCTGAAGGCGAGGGTGGCACAGGAGTACGCGGAGTTGATCTACAACGGTCTCTGGTTCACAGCACATCACCAGGACATTGCCGCGTACGTGCACAGCACGCAGCGCCACGTTACGGGTACGGTGCGGATGAGGCTGCATAACGGGCAGGCGACAGCAGTCGGGCGCAAGGCTGACGCGGCGCTGTATGACTACTCGCTGGCAACGTATGACCGCGGTGACACCTACGACCAGGGCGCAGCCGTCGGCTTTATCAAAGTATTCGGATTGCCGGCCCAGGTGCAGGCGAAGGCCCAGTTGCTGAAGCAACCCGAGGGCCCGTTACGGATCGCCACGCCGGACGAGGGGGACGAATGAAGAAAGCGCTGCTTGTGATCGTCCTGCTGGCCGTCATTTCGTGTGCGCTGCCGGAGGTGCGCCGCTGGCTGCGCCAGCAGGCCCAAGTCTGATGGCGGACTTGCCGAAGATTGAGATCCGCTTCGACCAATGCGTCGACCAGGATATCTGCGACTCGGCACTGTTCACGGTGTCAGGGCGTCCTATGCCGGTCGAAGTTTGGACGACCGATGCGATCGAAAGCATATTGGCGCGCGTGCTTGGGAAGACTGAGCTGGGTGCGCCAGAGCGCGAGGCAATACTGCGTTATGCCGGTGAGGGGCTGATTCTGGAGTGCCTCAAAGAGCACGGGCACATCGACTCGCCGCTGTATCTGACATCGGACTATCTCTTCCGACGGCCCGGAATGGAGCGCCAGGTTCTTCGACGGGCCGGGCTGCTCCCATAGGCTCCAGCAGCCGTTCTACCTGATAGATTCGGCCAATGAGCGGGAAGCGCTGGTCTGGACGCTTCAGCAAGGCGACTCATAAGAGCGTCGAGCAGTTCACGTCGTCAGTCGA
>DASTBR010000049.1:0-7715 GCA_035711945.1 Dehalococcoidia bacterium | reverse complement strand
GGCTGCGCTGGGTATCGATCCGCCGAAGTCCAACTGGGCGCAAAAGCTCGACACGCCGCCGTACACCGGCTATGCCGTGACATGCGGGATCACGTTTACCTTCGGCGGCCTGCGCATCGACCCGGCGACCGCCCAGGTGCTCGACACCGAGGACCGACCGATGCCCGGCCTGTACGCAGCCGGCGAGCTGGTCGGCGGCCTGTTCTACCACAACTACGCCGGCGGCTCGGGGTTGATGGCCGGTGCCGTTTTCGGCCGGATCGCCGGCGAAACCGCTGCTTCATCCGTCAAACTCCCCTCTCCATAGCTTGGAGAGGGGTCGGGGAGAGGTTGGGCTAGTCGAGAACGAGCGCCAGGATAATCGCGCCGATAACGACGCTCTCGGCGGAGTGGATGATGATGCCCATCCATGCGCTTCGCCAGCGTCGTGTGGGATAGGCGTAGAGCAGACCCGACACGATGCTATTCGGGATGTTCCACGGAAAGTGCAGATGGTAGAAGCCGAAGATAACGGCGTTGGCGATCCAGTCGCGCTGTCCGAACACGCCCTGCATACGCGGCAGCAGTACTCCTCTGAAGAGCAGCTCCTCGCCGAGGATCGTGTTGAAGATGGCAAGCACCACAAACAACGCGAACCAGCCCCAGGCGCCGCTGAAGAACTCCTCGCCGTCGTCAGAGTCAAGGAACTCCGCGAAGTCGCGGCTGTCCGACGCCGGCAAGTGCAGTGGGATCGCCTGCAACAACGCCAAGGCCAGGATGAACGGGATCACCCACAACCACAGCCTGCCGCCGACTCTGCCCGAATTAGGGTCGCGCGGAGACTGTAACCAGAGGACGCCGCACAGCACGGGCCATGAAAGGCTGCCTTGTTCGCGCCGGACGAGGATCAGCACGAGGATGAACTGCCAGATCAGCCCGGCTGTGAGGAGGATGAACAGCGCCTTGATCAGCCGCTCGTCGCCACTAAGGACTTCGCGCAGGAGCGGCGCGCCGACCCACGCCAGCAGGCCCATAGGCACGGCGGCGGCCGCCCAAACGATGAGGATCTCGGTCAGCGAGTACTGCCGGATGCCGTCGTCGGTGTCCACGGGAGGGCCCGGCGAGGTCGCGGCCATGCTGCCAATACTATCGACCGGTCCGGCAGTCGAACAGGCGACAGTTTCTGTCGCCTCACGCCTCTTGACAAACAGAACGTCAGTTCGCTATATTGTTTGACTGGGAGAGAGGTGCCGAGCTTCGGCTCGGCGCCGGTGAATCCTTTTTCGGGAAGGCCGGGCCGCGGAGCGCTCGGCCCTTCCGAAGCTAATCCGCAATTCCAGATCGCCGATTTTCACCACAGAATGCCAAAATCGAATCTGGACTTGACAATAAGGCGCGATTCTAACGCCGAATAACTCCCTTCAACTCCGAATAAGTGCTCGTAAGTCCTTGCAAACGTCGGCCTGGAGGCGTCTAGCCCAGGCCCTTGTGAAGGCTCAGCGCGACCGCCGATCATGGAAGGAGCCCGGGTGGCGCAACGGTAGCGCAGGCGATTTGTAATCGTCAGGTTAGGGGTTCGAATCCCCTCTCGGGCTCCACACGACTGATTCCCCTCTCCATGAATTGGAGAGGGGTTAGGGGAGAGGTCGCGGA
Organism: Dehalococcoidia bacterium; assembly: GCA_035711945.1. Lineage (GTDB taxonomy): Bacteria > Chloroflexota > Dehalococcoidia > WHTO01 > WHTO01 > DASTBR01. Next base: position 6,083 of record DASTBR010000049.1, on the reverse strand, counting down.
TTTGCCCACAATCCGCTTTAATAGATATGCCCCTGAGGGGGCTTTAGTTTTGCTTGGGGTGACACCCATCGTGGTGGGGTGGGTGAGTGGTTAAAACCGACGGGCTGTAAACTCGTTGCCGAAAGGCTACGCAGGTTCGAATCCTGCCCCCACCACCACAAGATCGAAAGAGACCAGATAGCGAACCCACGAAAGCCCAGATAGCTCAGTCGGTAGAGCGCGTTCTTGGTAAGAACGAGGTCACGGGTTCGAATCCCGTTCTGGGCTCCAGCGAGATGTAGGGTCGCCATTGGCGACCACCTAAACGAAGAACGCACCGACCTAGAGCGGGCACACGACCAGGAGGACGAAAACCTAAATGGCCAAGAAGAAGTTCGAGAGGACGAAGCCGCACATCAACGTCGGCACCATCGGTCACGTCGACCATGGCAAGACCACGCTGACCGCGGCTATCACCAAGGTCCTGGCCCTCAAGGGCGAGGCCGAGTTCCGCTCGTTCGAGAGCATCGACAACGCTCCAGAGGAAAAGGAGCGCGGCATCACCATCGCCATCCAGCACGTCGAGTACGAGACCGACAACCGCCATTACGCGCACGTCGACTGCCCTGGACACGCTGACTACATCAAGAACATGATCACCGGCGCCGCCCAGATGGATGGCGCCATCCTCGTGGTCGCAGCGCCCGACGGGCCAATGCCGCAGACGCGGGAGCACATCCTTCTGGCCCGCCAGGTGGAGGTGCCGGCCATCGTCGTTTACCTCAACAAAGTCGACATGATGGACGACCCCGAGCTACTCGACCTCGTGGAGCTGGAGCTCCGTGAGCTGCTGTCCAAGCAGGGCTTCCCTGGCGATGACATCCCGATCATTCGCGGCAGCGCCCTGAAGGCCCTTGAGTCCGAGTCAACCGACCCGGACGCCGAGGAATACAAGTCAATCCACGAGCTCATGGACGCGGTTGACAGCTACATTCCAACGCCCGACCGCCCGGCCGACCAGCCGTTCCTGATGTCCGTCGAGGACGTCTTCGGCATCAAGGGCCGCGGCACCGTGGTCACCGGTCGTATCGACCGTGGCATCGTCAAGCCCGGCGACGAGATAGAGATCGTCGGTCTGCGCGACACCACCAAGACCGTCGTCACGGGCGTTGAGATGTTCCGCAAGTTGCTCGACCAGGGCGAGCCCGGCGATAACGTGGGCTGCCTGCTCCGTGGCGTAGAGCGTGAGGATGTTGAGCGCGGCCAGGTGCTCTGCAAGCCGGGTTCGATCAAGCCCCACACCAAGTTCGATGCCCAGGTCTACATCCTGAGCAAGGAGGAAGGCGGCCGGCACACCCCGTTCTTCAACGGCTATCGCCCGCAGTTCTACGTACGCACGACGGACGTTACCGGGAGCATTCAGCTTCCCGAAGGCATGGAAATGATCATGCCCGGCGACAACGTCGAAATGAAGGTCGAGCTGATCCAGCCGATCGCGCTCGAACAAGCGCTCCGCTTCGCCATCCGCGAAGGCGGCCGAACCGTGGGCGCCGGCGCGGTCACCAAGGTAACTGAATAACCACCTTTCCCTCCCCTCCCTGCCTGCGGGGAGGGGCCGGGGGAGGGGTGGAGGAAAATGGCAAAGAAGGAAGACAGACAGGTAATTTACATGGCCTGCACAGAGTGCAGGACACGTAACTACGCCACGCAAAAGAACAAGCGCAACGATGCTGACCGCATCGAGCTCAAGAAGTTCTGCCCGCGTTGCCGGCAGCATCAGCTGCATCGGGAGGCGCGCTAACCGCGCGAGCTCATGAGTAGAGCCACCCGCCGCCAGCAACAGCGCGGCGCCGCGCGCCAGTCTGCCAAGCAGAAGCAACAGCAGCCGCGCCCGGTCGTCGCCCGCTCACAGACAAGGCCGGCCGGCGCCCCTCAACAGACGCGACGAGGCATCCTGCCACGCGGGATCACCGATGTCATCGCCGAGCTGCGGCGAGTGGTCTGGCCAAGCCGCGAGGAGACGACCAACCTGACGATTGTCGTCATCATCGTCGCCGTGGCGATGGGCGTGATCCTCGGCGGCATCGACCTGGCCTTCGAGTGGGGCGTGGAGAACATCCTGCTGTCCGCGGTGTTATTGAGATGAGTGAGTCAGACGAGCGTCCAAACGTGGCCTCGGACGAGGCCGGCCTTGACACAGAACTTGACGACGGTCAACTGACCCAGCCGATCTCGGAAGCCGATGAGGACACCCTCCTCGAGGCTTCTACCGATGTCGAGAGCCTCGCCGAGGTCGCCGAGGAAATAACCGAATCCGAGGAAACCGAAGTCGGCGCCGACGACGCCCTCGCCGAAGAGCTGGCCGAGACCGACGACGTGGACGAAACCGTCGCGGCTCAAGCCGCCAGCGAAGACATCGCCGAGGAGGCCGCGGAGGAAACAGCCGCGGCTCAGGTCGCCGCCGAGGACGACGGCGAAACCGAGACCATTCCGGAAGACTTTGACCGCGGCGACTGGTTCGTCATCCACACCTACTCGGGCTACGAGAACAAGGTGAAGACCAACCTCGAGCACCGCATCCAGAGCATGGACGTCAGCGACAAGATCTACAGCGTGATCATCCCGACCGAGGAAGAGATCGAGATCCGCGAGGGCCAGCGCAAGACCGTCGCCAAGAAGATCTTCCCGGGCTACGTGCTGGTGCAGATGAAGATGGACGACGAGTCGTGGTACGTCGTTCGTAACACGCCCGGCGTCACCGGCTTCGTCGCGCCCGGCGGCGGCACCGGCACCGCCAAGCCGACTCCGCTGGCCGGCGGTGAGGTGCGCAACATCCTGCGCCGCATGAAGGTCGCCGCGCCGAAGGTCAAGGTCGGTTTCAGCATCGGCGAGAGCGTGCGCATCATCGAAGGCCCCTTCCAGGACTTCGTCGGCTCGGTCGACGAGATCAACGTCGAGAAGGGCAAGGTCAAGGTGCTTGTCTCGTTCTTCGGCCGCGAAACACCGGTCGAGCTCGATTTCCTGCAGGTGGAGAGGATTTAGCTCCTTCTCCCTCTCCATGGCATGGAGAGGGCCGGGGAGAGGTTAGATACGAATGGCTAAGAAAGTAAGGACCGTCATTAAGCTGCAGCTGCCCGCCGGCAGGGCCGACCCGTCGCCGCCCGTAGGTCCGGCGCTTGGTCAGCACGGCGTCAACATCATGGCCTTCTGCAAGGAGTACAACGAGAAGACGAACTCCCAGGCAGGCAACGTCATCCCGGTGGAGATCACGGTCTACGAGGACCGCTCGTTCACGTTCATCCTCAAGACGCCGCCCGCCGCCGAGCTGATCAAGAAGGCAGCTGGATTGGAGAAAGGCAGCGCGTCGCCCAGGGCCGAGAAGGTGGGCACGATCACCCGCGCGCAGGTCAAGCAGATCGCCGAGACAAAAATGCCCGACCTCAATGCCTGGGACGTCTCGGAGGCCGAGAAGATCGTCGAGGGTACCGCCCGCAGTATGGGCGTCACCGTCGAGTAATCGACGCGGCGGTGGGCTGACCCCGGCCCATCCCGTCCGAATAGAGGGGGAGGAGTAATCCGATGCCGAAACGAGGCAGAAAGTACACTGAGGCGCTGGCCAAAATCGAGGCAGACAAAGCCTACGGGCCAGAAGAAGCGGTCAAGCTGGCCAAGGAAGCAGCCTTCGCCAAGTTTGACGAGACCGTCGAGCTGCACCTTCGCACCGGCCTCGACCCGCGTCATGCAGACCAGCAGATACGTGGCACTGCCCTCCTACCTCATGGTTTGGGCAAGAAGGTCCGCGTCGTTGTCTTCGCCGAAGGCGAAGCCGCGCGCGAGGCACTCAACGCCGGCGCCGAGGAGGTTGGCGCCGACGATCTGATCAAGAAGGTCGAAGGTGGCTGGACAGACTTCGACGTCGCCCTGGCCCAGCGCGAGCTGATGGGCAAGGTTGGGCGGCTTGGACGCGTTTTAGGTCCGCGCGGCTTGATGCCCAACCCACGCACGGGCACGGTCGTCGAGGCCGACGACATGGCCAAGGCAGTGGGTGATGCACAGCAGGGCCGAGTGGAATTCCGGCTCGATAAAACCGCGCTCGTCCACGTGCCGATCGGCAAGGTGAGCTTCGAGGAGAAGGCGCTGCTCGAGAACCTGGCCACGCTGGTCAACGAGATCAACCAGGCTAAGCCGTCGGGCACCAAAGGCCACTACATTCGCTCGGCCACGCTGACCACAACGATGGGTCCCGGAATCGAGCTCGACCTCGCGCCTACGCTGGCTCTGCGTCCGAGCTAGTTTCGCTCCCCGCGGTCAAGTCCCTCGACGAACTCGATGATGTGGCGGGCCAGCTCGCGCCCGGTTTCTTCCTCGTCCATTCGATCTGGCCAGCGACTGAGTTGGCGGACCTCTGTCTTCGGAACGAGGCTCCTGAAGCCCTGTACGCCTTCCCCATCGGGTTCTTCGGCCGGAGCGGCGAGGTAAAGCGCAGGCACGTCGACGAAGGCACGCTCCGCCACAAGGTCGATCGTGTGGTACGACTCAAACACCTCGCGGGCCAGCTCCCAGTCGACCTCGGCATCAATGATCGACGCGACTTCATGGACCTGGCGCTCGCTGGCGCCCTTCAATACCTGGCGAACGAAGAAGTAGCTTCGCGCCGGAAACGGGCGCTCGGTGTAGTCGGCGAAGTCATGCTGGCCAACGGCTCGCAAGGTTGCCGCGGGCACGTAGCGTCCAGAGTTGATGAACGAGCGCGGCTCTCCACGGGAGGCCACCATCAAGCCGATGCCGGGAACGCCGAGCGCGAGCAAGTGCGTCCTGGCGTCCAGCCGGCTGACAAGGGCGTCGACAATCTCTCGCCATTCGGTCCCGAGGCTGGCTCCGCCGTGAACGCAGGGCCAGACGAAGGTTTCGATCTCGAAGTGACGCCCCAGTTCGTCCAGGGCCGACAGGTTTGCCGGAATAGCCTCCAGTGCACGCGGCGAGTACCACCAGGCCGGGACTATGAGCAGCTTGTCTACCACTGGTTCCTCTCGCTCGGGCGGGCGCCGTCGATCAGGTGCTTAATTTACCCAACGCAGGAAGACAGGAGGAGGCGCAACGCTTGCCGCAGGCATGGCCGGCCAGCGAGAATGAAGTCAGAACTGAATAAGGCGCCAGAGACAGCCGGTCTCGCCGACAGGGCGAGTTAAGTCCGCAAGGAGCCTGCCGAGGCGGGAAGCGATACAGCCCTTCCGGGCCCGTGTCACGCGATCCCTGTCCTCCTCTGGACAGGGATTTCTGATCAGGAAGGGGTGATTGCTTGCCAACTGCGAAGAAGATCGAGGACGTGCAGGAGCTGAGCGACAAGGTCAGCCGCAGCACGATCGCGATTGGCACGGACTATACCGGCCTGTCGGTGAAGCAGATTACCGACCTGCGTCGCGCCCTGCGCGGAGCCGACGTGGAGCTGCGGGTCGTCAAGAACAACCTGATGAAGCTGGCCACCGAGAACGGCGGCAAGCCGGAGATCATGCAGATCCTCGAGGGGCCGACAGCCGTGGCCTTCGGCTATGGCAACGACGTCGTCGCGCCGGCGAGGGCGCTCAGCGACTTCCTGCGCAGCTCGCGCCTCGATGTGAAGATCTACGGCGCCTACGTCGAGGGTCAGATCATCGACCGCAAGGGCGTCGAAGACCTGGCGTCAGTGCCCCCTAAGGAGATCCTGCTCGGCAAGATAGCCGGGGCTCTGATCTCGCCGGCCGCCGAGCTGGCTGGCCTGCTCAGCGGCACACTGCGCGAGTTCGCCGGGCTGGTCGAAGCCCGCGCTAATCAGATGGAAAGCGGCGAAAGCGCCGCGGCTTAACGGAAGGACATCCAAGGAGAAGAAATGGCAACAGCAACCAGCGTCGATAAGGCTTTCGACATCATCAAGGACATGACGATCCTCGAGCTTCGCGACCTCAACAAGAAGATCGAAGACGAGTTCGGCGTCACAGCCGCTGCGCCCGTGGCGGTAGCAGCGGCGCCGGGGGCCGGTGGAGCAGCCGCCGGCGCGCCGGCCGCCGCCGATGAAGAGAAGAGCGAATTCACCGTCACTCTGCAGGACGTCGGAGCGAACAAGATCG
>DASTBR010000048.1:0-22261 GCA_035711945.1 Dehalococcoidia bacterium | reverse complement strand
ATCAGGCGCTGGGCCCGCCGCACGAGCTGGATGTCGGCCCGCGAGTAGAGGCGGATGTTGCCGGCCGAGCGGCGCGGTGTGATCAGGCCGGCGCGCTCGTAGTAGCGCAGGGTCTGCTGGTGCACGCCGAGCATGCGCGCGGCTATCGAGATGACGTAAGCCGGCTCGTCGTCGTCGCTCATCTCCTCGATTGGCCGGCCGTTCATCAGCGGGCTCCCTTCGCCGTCGCTGCCGAGCGCAGCGCTTCAATCGCCTTCTTCTGCTCGGCGTCTAGCGACTCGGGCAGACGCACGCTGATGCGCGCATAAAGGTCGCCGCGGCCCTCACGGTTGAGGTGCGGCATGCCGAGGCCGCGCAGGCGGAAGCTGCGCTCGTTCTGCGTCAGCTCGGGGATGCGCAGCATCACGCTGCTTCCCTTCAGGGTTGGCACGGCTACCTCACCGCCAAGCAGGGCGTCGGCCAGCGGCACTTCGACTGTCGCGTAGAGGTCGTCGCCACGACGCTCGAAGCGCTCGTGAGCCCGCACGCTGACGACCAAGATCAGGTCGGCGGCCTTGCGCCCGTTCGTTGGTCCGCCCTTGCCGGCGACGCGCACCCGCGAGCCTGTCCTGACCCCTGCCGGGATCTTGACCTCGATGCGCTCAGGCTCGATGACGACGCCCTGGCCCTGGCAGGTGTGGCAGATCGCGCCGGCGATCTCGCCGCTGCCGCCACAGGTCGGGCAGGCTCGCGGCAGGCTGAGCTGCAGCGTCCGCGTCGTGCCCTGAAATGCTTCCTCGAGGCTGACCTCGACCGGCTGCTCGAGCTCTGCGGCGCGCGCAGGCCGTGCGCGGCGAGCGCCGCGGCCGAACATCGAGCCGAGGATGTCGCCCAATCCGCCGAAGCCCTCGAGGTCGTCGATGTCGACCTGGTAGGCGTTGGTGTTGGCGCCGTACCAGCGGCCGGCGCCGGCGCGCTGGGCGGCTTCGAACTGCTCAGCGTGCTCCCAGTTCTCGCCCCAGCGGTCGTACTTCTTGCGCTTCTCGGGGTCCTTCAGCACCTCGTAGGCGCTGTTGACCTCCTTGAAGCGCTTTTCGGCGGCCGCGTCACCGGGATTGACGTCGGGGTGCAGCTTGCGGGCAAGCTGGCGATAGGCCTTGCGGATGTCCTTGCTCGAGGCGTCGCGCTTGACGCCAAGGACGTCGTAGAAGCTTTTGGCCATCGAATCGATCTTAGTTCCTTCCAATACGCAGCCTTAGTCTACTTCTTGACAATTCGATTATCAAGTATCTTGACATGGTGGTATCTCTGCCGTACCATGTGGCCGAGCAAACCAAGAAGGAGGTTGGAAAAATGGCTAACGTAGTTCGCTGGGAGCCCTTCCGCGACCTGGTCACCCTGCGCTCGGCAATGGATGACCTCTTCGAGAAGAGCTTCGTGCCCTTCCGTGGCTTCGGCGAGAACGGCGAGGCGTACTTCCCGATCGACCTCTCCGAGAACGCTGACGAGGTCACGGTCCGCGCGCAGCTTCCCGGGATCCGGCCCGAGGACGTCGACATCTCGGTCGACGGCAGCGTCCTGACGATCAAGGGCCAGAGCCAGGAGGAGACCGCCAGCGAGGGTGAGAACTGGCACCGCCGCGAGATCCGCCGCGGGGCGTTCGCCCGCAGCTTTACGCTGCCGGCTGACGTCGACGCCGATAATGCCGAGGCCGGGTTCGACCACGGCGTGTTGACCCTTCGTCTGCCCAAGCGTGAAGAGGCCAAGCCCAAGCGAATCGCGATCAAGGCGACGGCCGACACGACGGCCAGCTAGGCCCAGGGCGGCCGGAACCGGGGGCGCCTTCCCGCGGGGAAGGCGCCCCTTCTCGATCGCCGTTACACGTTAGCGTGTAGGCTATTCGTGTGGCAAAGGATTCCCGGCAACGGGCGGCAAGCTGGGACGCGGCCGGAGTGCGCGCCCTGCGCGAGCACCTGGGTATGACCCAACAGCAGCTGGCTGCTGAAATGGGAGCTCGCCAGCAAACGATCAGCGAGTGGGAGACAGGCCAGTACCAGCCGCGCGGGTCGTCGGCGCGCCTCCTCTCGCTGATCGCCGAGCGGGCCGATTTTTCGTACAGCACCGGCGAGAACGAATCATGAAGGGAGTGTCCGCTCAGCCAGCGCGAGACGCGGCCCCATCACACCTGCTGGAGCGCGAGCTCAGCGAAATCTGGGCGGGACAGCGCTTTCCCCGCGAAGCGTTACGGCTGGCCGATGGTTCCTCGCTCGGCGTTGTCTACCGTGGACGTCCCGGCCGTGGTCCCGGGCCCGACTTCCGCGACGCCGTCATCGCCCTGGCCGATGGGACGCTGCTCCATGGAGACGTCGAGCTGCACGTCAAGGCGTCCGACTTTCGACGCCACGGCCATCATCGTGATCCGGCCTACAACCACCTCGTCCTGCACGTCGTCTTCCATCACGACGGCGGCGCAACTCTGCTCGAGTCGGGTAACGAAGTGCGGGTTGTGCCCCTGGGGCCGTGGGTCGCCCGGCGCGCCGGCGAGCTTCAGAATTGGCTCAGCCAGCCCGCGCTCTGGGAGGAGCCCTGTCGCGACGCGGTTCAGCGCCTGGGCAGCGCCGAGGTTTCGCTTCGCCTGCGCCGGCTCGGCAGGCGGCGGCTGCGTCAGAAAGCTGAGGCGATGCGCCGCCGCATCGTGACCGAGGGTGTTGACGACGCTGCCTATCGCGAGCTGCTCGAGGCAGTGGGTTATGGGCCGAATCGCCGGTTGTTCCGGCGGCTGGCCGAGCAGACGAGCTGGCAGCAGGTACGGCGCGAGCCACACCACCTGCTGCTCGAGGAAGTACGCCGGCTGGGATTTCATTTTGAGCACCAGACGCGGCCGGGCGCCGGCGCGGAAGAGCGCTTGCGCGGCGCCGCCCTCCTGCTGCGCAGGCTGAGCAGCGGCGGGCCTGAGCTGGCTTCGGGAGTAGTCGACGCGTGTAAGTCCAGCGCCTCCGCTGACGAACTCGTCACGGCGCTAACTGTGTCCGACGGAACTCGATCCCTGATCGGCCGCGGACGCGGGGCCGAAATCGCCGTCAACGTCGTCCTGCCTGTGACTTTATGCCTGGGAGTCGAAGAAGCGGCGATCATGCAGCTCTACGAAGCGCTGCCCGACCCGGGCTCCTACGGGCTGACCGCGTACCTGGAGGGCATTCTGCGCCGGCAGGATGCCGCTCTGTTGAAGAGCGCCGCCGAGCGGCAGGGTTTGCTGACCATGCAGAAGGAATACTGCTCGCAGGGCGGCTGCGGCGCCTGTCCGCTATCGCCCGAACCTGCTTAGAAGCGCTCGCCGGAGCGCGGCCTTACTCAAAGCGCGGGCGTACCCCGCCGATACTCACAACGAGACGCGGCAGGACCGGTTTCATCCTGGGACGTCTCGCGGGTTCGCAGCCGCAGAGCTGCGCACCGGGGAGTGGAAAATGACTGACAATGAGATGCAAAGCGTCGACCTGGTGGTCGGTCCGCTGGACAACTTTGACGACGCGGTCGCCTTTGGCGACGCGCTTTACGGCCTGGAGGGGGTAACCCGTCTGGCCCTCAATGAGTTCGAGGGCAGCCGGGCCAGCTTCACCTTCACGGCCCGCTCACTGGAGGCGCTGACCGAGAGCCTGTGGCGGATGCCTGAGTTCGCCGTGGGCGCGGTCGAGCGCGCCGTTGACGGAACTCTTCAGGTGCGCCTCGGCGGAAACGCCGCCGCGCAGGCGCCGGAGGCGATCGACAGTCCCGAGCCTGCGCTGCCGGCTGAGGAACCTGTGGCCGACGCTCTATCCCAGCCGAGCTCCGATCCATTTGCCAGGGTTGAGGCTCCGGCCGAACCGCCGATCGAGCAGGCCTGGACAGCTGAGCCGGCCGTCCCGGCAGCCCTGGTTGCCGAGGGCCTCGCAGCGCCTTCGAGCGAGAGGTCCGAGACCGCCTTCCCGGAGAGCCCGCCCTTTACAGTCGAGGCGATGGCGGCTGAAACGCAGGCGCCAAACTGGCCGCCACCGGACGCCACCCCGCTGGTCAACGACCCGCCTACTCCGCTCTTCCCGACGCTAGAGAGCTTTGGCGCTGCACCGACCGCAGGCGAAGAAGACGCCGGAGAAGTGGCGCGAATCATTGAGAAGCTGGCGTCTGAGCTGCGCGAGACAGCGCAGCACCTGAGCGAGCTGGCGGCAGGCGTTGCGCCCGTCGCTTCGCACGAGGACGCAGCCGAAGAGGCTCCCGACTGGCAGCCGCAGCCGACAGAGCTGCCCTGGAACCGCGAACCGGCGGCTGATGCAGACCCGTCGCCGCCGCACGACCTCCCGCCGCTGATGACGCCCGAGGAGCTCGATGGCATTGCGGCCAGCGAGTCCTGGGACTCCGAGCAGGCCGCAGGCGAGCCGACATTGGTGGCGCCCCCCGCGCAACAGCCAGCCGCGGAGGCTCCCCAGGAAGAGGAAAAGGGCTGGGAGGCCCCGCGTATGCCGGGCGTAGGCGCCGTGCCCGCCATCGGCGGCGAGCAGGCCTCGGAGTTCAAGAGCGAAGCCCACAACGCCCAGACGATAGCCCTGGCGACCGCCATGGGCCGCCGCCCATCGCAGGTCCAGTTGATGGCTTCTGGCTTCGCCAGTTTTGGCATCGCCAACAGCTTCATCGCTGCCGTCAGGCAGATCCCGGGCGTGCGTAACGTGGCGATCGCCGAGCTCGACCAGGGCCGCCTCAAGCTCACGCTGGACTACTTCGGCAGCGATGGTCTTGAGGCCCAGCTGCAGCAGCTGCGCGACTTCCCCCACCAGGTCGTGCGCGCTTCGAGCAAGGAGATAGAGATCCAGCTGATGGCCGCCTGATCCGGGCTTACGATCACTGCGAAGGCCGTCCAACCTGGGCGGCCTTCTTCCTTGTGCGCCACAGCGAGCGGTCACAGCCGCCGCTGTAGGCTGTGAGCGATGGACCTGCATCGCAGCCTGCTCTTCGTGCCGGCGATCCGCGAGAACATGCTGGAGAAGGCCGTGTCCTCCGAGGCCGACATTGTCGTGCTGGACCTGGAAGACTCGGTGCCGCAGGCGGAGAAAGCGCAGGCCCGTGAGCTTGCCCGGCGCCACGCGCCGCTCATTGCGGGCTCCGGCCGCACCGTCCATGTCCGTGTCAACTCCGGCGAGCAGGCACGCGAAGACGTCGCTGCCGTGCTCTGCACGGCCGTTAGCGGCCTCAGCCTGCCGAAGGTGGAGGGCCCGCAGGACGTCCGCGATATCGACATAGTGCTCAGGGAGTTCGAGCTCAGGCAGGCGATCAAGCCGGGGCAGACAGAGCTCGTCGTCTGGATCGAAACTGCCCGCGGACTGCAGCGAGCAAGCGAGAGCCTGACCGCTTCCACCCGGGTCAAGGCCGCCGCGCTGGGCCACGAGGACTACACCAACGACCTGGGGATCCAGCGGACGGCGGAGGGCGCTGAGCTCGACTTCGCGCGCAACCTGATCGCTGTCGCAGCGATCGCGGTCGGAGTTACTCCTCTGGATGGGCCATACTCTGACTTTCGCGATGTCGAGGGCGCCCGCGCGGAGCTGGAGAGAATCAAGCAAATGGGATACAAAGGCAAGTTCTGCATCCACCCTGCACAGCTCGCCGACGTCAACGCGGCCTTCACCCCGACCCCCACAGAGGTCGAGTACGCCAGGCGGGTGGTCGGAGCCTACGACGAGGCCGAGGCGCAGGGTCGGGGAGCTGTCCAGCTCGACGGTAAAATGATTGATGTACCGGTCGCCCGCCGCGCCCGCAGGCTGATCGAAGCCGCGGCTGCCATCGAACGCCGCTCCAACGCCTAGCTCGCCACCTCGGCCAGCCAGGCCTCGGCCTCGGCGATAACCTCGTCTACTCGCGCCAGCAGGTCGCGGGCGTAGGTCAGGAGCTCGGCCGCCCGTGCCGCCGAGGTCAGGCCAGCCGTTACAGCAGCCAGCAGCTCATCCTCGTCCTGCAGGACCGGATCGCTATCGGGCGGCACGAGGATGTCGAGGAGCAGGTCGCGGAAGGTCAGGCGGCCCTGCTCGAAGAGCGGCGGCTCGATGATGTCAATGCGGTGGCAGACCAGGGTGCCCCTCGGGTCGACTGGTCGGTAGAGATTGTGCCCGCGGCCCCGCCAGTAGAAGGCAGTAGTGACTGAGCCCGCCGGCAGCTGGTATTGGCCGGCGACCAGCGGCGCCTCGGCGCGCCAGCTCAGAATCACGCCCCTGTCGTCCTCGCCGACGAGGTCGCAGGTGAAGCGTTCAACGCTGCCGTCGAAGCGGATCTTGACCTCGTCGAATGACTGGCCCGCCACGCTTCCGAGTCTAGCCGGGGCCAGATGCTATCCTGATTCGCGCTTGAGACCAGTGCAGGAGGCAGCGCCGTGGAGTTCCAGAACATCATCTACGAGAAGAAGGGACGCCTTGGGATCATCACGATCAACCGCCCGGAGCGCCTCAACGCGATAGATCCGGCAACGAGCCAGGAGCTGCACGACGCCTTCCATGATTTCAAGGACGACCCGGAGCTCTGGGTAGCAATTGTTACAGGCGCCGGGGACCGCGCGTTCTCGACCGGGAACGACCTCGTGGCGACTGCCCAATCCAACGCCGGCGGCAACGCTGGCAGACCACCGCGACCGGTCCCGTTCGGCGGCATTACCAAGGGCTTCCAGTGCTGGAAGCCGATGATCGCGGCGATCAACGGCTTCTGCGTGGCGGGAGGCCTCGAGGTCGCCCTCGCCTGCGACATCCGCATAGCGGTGCCGAGCGCCGAGTTTGGCTTACCAGAGTCGCGCTGGGCGATCATCCCCGGCGCCGGCGGCACCCAGCGCCTACCACGCGTCCTGCCGCAGTCCGTGGCCATGGAGCTGATGTTCACGGGCAAGCGCATCGGGGCAGAGCGGGCGCACCAGCTCGGCCTGATCAGCCACATCGTGCCCCCTGAAGAGCTGCTCCCCAGGGCCGAGGAGATCGCCAATACGATCTGTGAGAACGGACCGCTCGCGATCAGAGCGATCAAGGAGTCGGTTACGCGCGGTCTGCAGATGCCGCTCGACCAGGGCATGGCCCTCGAAGACATGTTCTCGATGAGGGTCTGGTCGAGCGAGGACTCGCGCGAGGGGCCGCGAGCCTTCGCTGAGAAGCGCAAGCCGGAGTACAAGGGCCGCTAGGAGGAGCCTTGCCGCGCAAGCCTTCCCAGGGAAGCAAGAGAAACGCGGGTCGCCGCAGGGCTGCCCCCGCCAAGGAGCGGAAAGCCAGGAACACTAGCGACGGAACACAGGCGACGGCGATCCCGAAGGCCGACCAGGGGCCCCGCGGGACGCCCTGGGCGGGTGAGCGCTATTTGCCGATCGAGGAGCACGGGATCATCGGCGACCTGCACACGATCGCCCTGGTCGGTGTAGACGCCACGATCGACTGGTGTTGCCTGCCGAACTTCGACTCGCCCGCAGTCTTTGCCTCGATCCTCGACGCTGAGAAGGGCGGACAGTTCTCGATCCGTCATCTGGGGTCAGCCCAGACGAAGCAGCTCTACATTCCCGACACGAACGTGCTGATGACTCGCTTCTTGGGACCCGAGTCGGTCGCAGAGGTCGTCGACCTGATGGTGCCCTACGAGGGTGACGTTTCCGCTGGGCACGGTCACCCGATCGTGCGACGCATCAGCGTCGTGCGGGGCAGGGCGGTCTTCGACGTGCGCTGTCAGCCGGCCTTCGACTTCGGCCGCCAACCGCACGACGTCGAGATCGTCGCTGGCGTTGGTGCGGTTTTCGAATCTCCGGCGGGGAAGCTCGTGCTGCGGTCAAGCGAGCCCCTGCGCCGCGATGGCACGGCCGCCGTGGCCCGTTTCGAGCTAGAGGCAGGCGATCACGTCGACCTCTTCCTGGAGTGGGACGGCGAGGTCCGGCCCGTTGAGCATGGCGAGGCGAGAGGGCTGTTCGAGCGGACCCGCGCCTTCTGGCAGTCGTGGATTCGGCGCTCGCGCTACCAGGGTCGCTGGCGCGACCGGGTCGAGCGTTCCGCCCTCTGCCTAAAGCTGCTGGTCTACGGCCCGAGCGGCGCGTTGGTCGCTGCCCCAACGTCGTCGCTGCCCGCGCCGATTGGCGGCGAGCGCAACTGGGACTACCGCTACACCTGGATCCGCGACGCCGCCTTCACGCTCTATGCCCTGATGCGTCTGGGCTTCGTCGAGGAGGCAGGCGCCTTCATGGGCTGGCTCGAAGAGCGCTGCCATGAGTCTGGGCCGGATGAGGGTCTGCAGGTGATGTACGGCATCGACGGCCGTCACGAGCTACCTGAGGAAACGCTCGATCACCTGGAAGGTTATCGGGGCTCGCGGCCGGTGCGCATCGGCAATGCTGCAGCCAACCAGCTTCAGCTCGATATCTACGGCGAGCTAATGGATTCCGTCTATCTCTACGACAAGCACGGCGTGCCGATCTCCTATGACCTCTGGGTAGCCCTCTCCAACGAGTTGGAATGGCTGTCCAAGCACTGGCAAGAGCCCGACGACGGGCTCTGGGAGCAGCGCGGCGGTCGCAAGCGCTTCACCTATTCGGCGCTTATGACCTGGGTGGCTTACGAGCGGGCGCAGAGGATCGCGCGTCATCGTGGCCTGCCGGCGCCCAACGATGTGTGGGACAGCCTGGCCGACGCCGCCTATCAAGAGGTCCAGGAGAAGGGCTGGGACGCCGACCGCGGGGCCTACGTACAGTACTACGGTTCCAAGCGGCTGGACGCCTCGATGCTCGTCATGCCGCTGGTTAAGTTCGCCGGCCCGACCGATCCGCGCTTTCTGTCCACGCTCGACCGCATCTCCGAGGAGCTCGTCTCGGATAGCCTCGTGGCTCGCTACGAGACAGCAGGTGGCTTCGATGGGCTGGAGGGCGACGAAGGCACCTTCAGCCTCTGCTCGTTCTGGTATGTCGAGGCGCTCACGCGGGCGGGCCGGATACGCGAGGCGCGCTGGATCTTCGAGAAGATGCTGACGTATGCCAATCACCTCGGGCTCTACGCTGAGCAGATCGGCCCGTCGGGCGAGGCGCTGGGTAACTTCCCTCAGGCCTTCACCCACCTGGCCCTGATTAGCGCCGCCTACAACCTCGACCGCGGGCTCGCCGGGACGCTCTAGACCGTAAGCCGCCCCCACCGCTATGGATCAGCCTCACAGGGGGTTCATCGTGTCCGCACAGCTGCAGGTCGGAAACGTCACCATCATGCCCGTCGTCGACTCGGCGGTCGGCGGGCCGCCGTCTCTCCTCTTCCCGGACATCAGCGAAGAACAAATGGCGCCCTGGAAGCACTACATCAACAGCGAGGGGCTGTTCGACATGAACATCGGCACCTACGTCCTGCGCTCGGCAGGACAGACGGTGCTCGTCGACACGGGAATCGGCGGCAAGAAAAGGCCAGGCTTCCCAACCGGTAAGCTCCTCGCCAACCTCGAGGAGGCCGGCGTAAGTCCTGAGGAAGTGGACACCATTCTGATCACGCATCTGCACATCGATCACGTAGGGTGGAACACGGTAGAACGGGACGGCCGGTGGGTTACGGCCTTCCCCAGGGCGCGCTACCTGGTCGTCAAGGACGAGTGGGACTTCTTCACCACTGACCCTGAGCAGTCGAAGCAGGCCCACATCGTCGACAGCGTCCTCCCGCTGGCCGAGTCGGGCCAGCTGGAGCTGGTCGACCAGGCCCACGTCGTCAGCGCCGAGCTGACCCTCGTGCCTTCGCCCGGGCATACGCCGGCCCACTCCTGCGTCGCCGTGGTGAGCGGCGGCGAAAGGGCGATAATCCTCGGCGACCTGACACACATTCCGTTGCAACTGACCGAAACCGCCTGGGAGGCGGTCTTCGACCTGGACAGAGCGCTGGCCTGCCAAAGTCGTGAGGCAATTGCCCGACGGATCGAAGAGGAGGGCGCGTACGCGATTGGCGGCCACTTCGCTACTCCCGGCTTCGGCCGGCTGCTGCAGCTCGATGGCCGCCGGGTCTGGCAGGCTTTGTAGCTAACTCGAGAGCAGGTTGAGGTGGCGGGCCCGCGCCAGCGCCTGCGTGCGCGAGTGAACGTCCAGCTTCTGGAAGATGTTGTGGACGTGGCGCTTCACGGTCCCCTCGGTGACAACGATCTCCTCCGCGATCTGCTGGTTCGACAAGCCGCGATCCAGCAGGTCCAGCACCTCGAACTCCCGCTCGCTGAGCAGCGCCGCGTGGCCGCGAGCGTCAGCCGCCGGAGCTGGGAAAAGCTCGTATAGCTGACGCGCGTAGGGTTCGAGACCCAGGCGGATCCCGCCGTCCATCAGCTTCCCCAGCATTTCGCGCATCCGCGGGCCTTGATCGATAAAGGTGCGGACGTAGCCCTCGGGTTGGGCCAGGGCCAGCGTGTCGCGCAGAATGGCCAGCCCGCCTGCCTGGTTGCCGCTTGCGGCCATCGCTACCGACCGCTTGGCCATGATCTGAACGAGATTGCGTCCGCGGCCCGCCTGCCGAGACGCCTCCTCGAGCCGCGTAAGGAGCTCGATTGCCTCGGTAACCTTGCGCTGCGAGATGAATACGTCAGCCAGGGCCAGGTACTCAAGCTCCTTGAGGTGACTGATCGCGCCCAGGTCGTCGCTGACCGCGAGCCCCGACTCACGGGCCCAGGCGGCGGCTTTATCGAGCTGCCCGGCAACCAGCCAGAAGCGGGCGCGCGCGGCGGCAAGATTGGCAGCGTGGCTGACTCCGAGGCGGCGGGCAACCTCTTCGCCTTCGTCAGCGACGGCCACGGCACCTTCCGGGTCGCCGCGGGCCAGCCGCACCTTGGCCAGGTAGCGATAGGCCCGCGCCAGGGCAAGGACGTTTCCCCAATCGCCGAGGAGATCGAGCGCCGTGCGCAGGTAGTCCTCAGCGCGATCGAGCTGGTTCCATTCGCGGGCCAGCTCGCCCAGCTCACCGTGGGCGACGCCGACGATTGGCGGCGCTGCCTTCGAGTCATCAGTACCCTGCAGGACCTGCTGAAAGATCCGCGCGCCCTCGTGAAGGTGGCCCTGCTCGAACTGGGCATAGGCCAGGTCGACGATGGCCACCCAGTTGGGCGCGAACCCTGGGGGCTGCTCGCTGGTCTCGATGGCTTCGATGTAGCGCGCCGTGGCGCTGGGCAGGTCGCCCTGGAACTCGTAGGCCGTGCCCATTGTCCAGAGCGCCTGGCTGCGCGCCCACGTGGCGCTTTCCGGAAGCAGACGCAGGGCTTCCTCGGCCAGCGCTACCGAGCCGGTGTGGTCGCCCGCGCGGCCGGCGATGTAGGCCGCCACCGAGCGTGCTTTGCCGAGACCCTCGCGATCCTCATGCCGGCGTAGCACCTCCTCCAGACGTCCAAGAAGCGTCATGGCTCGACCGAGGTCATGGGTTATGGCCAGGGCGCGAACGTAGGTGAGCATCAACTCTGGCCTGGCCAGGAGGGCCTCCTCGGGCATGCCCTCGAACCACGAGGCAAGCTTGCCCCACTCGAGATCCCGAATCAGGTCCGGCGCACTGGCTTCAATGACTCTCACCGCGCCATCGAGGTCATCGCCGGCGATGGCATGAGCGACGGCCTCGGCCACAAGACCTTCGGCCTCGCACCACGCCGCCGCCCTCTGCTGGGCGCCGTGATAGCCGGCAGGATCTTCCCGCTGCAGGCGCTCGCGCAGGAACGAAGCGAACAAGGGGTGGTAACGGAAGTGCGTGCGGGTTTCGTCGAGCGATTCGATAAAGAGGTTTGCATCGTGCAGCCTCTCGAGTGTCTCCTGCGCGTCGTCAACCTCGGCGACTGCGTTGCAGAGCGAGGCACCCAGCCGCTCGAGGACAGAGGTACGCAGCAAGAACTCCTGGGTGGCTGGCGATTGTTTTCTCAAGACCTCGTCAGCCAGGTAGTCGACGACAAAGCGGTGGCTTCCATCGAAGTCGGCAACCAGCCCGGCCACGTCGCCGCTGCCGGCCTTGAGCGCGAGGGCGGCGAGCTGGAGGCCGGCCGGCCATCCTTCCACGCGCTGGTTCAGATCGGTTAGCTCCGGCTCATCCAGACCGAGGCCCATGACCGCGTTGCAGAACTCGCTGCTTTCCGCGGCGTCAAAGCGCAGATCCTGCGAGCTCAGCTCATTGAGCTGGTCGCGCGCTCTGAATAGCGCGAGCCGCAGGGGAGGCTCCGACCGGCCGCAGAGGTAAACGTGCATCTTCTCCGGCAGATGCTCCAGCAGGAATCCCATGCCGTCATGAACCGCCTGCGCGCTGATCCGGTCGTAGTCGTCGAGGATCACGGCAAAGTCGGCAGGGTCTTTCGCGATCAGCTCGTTGATTAGAGCGGTCAAAACTGCGCGCGGCGGCGCCGGCTCCGGCGGCCGCAGCAGGTTCAGCGCGGCATCGCCCGCCTCCGGGTGGATGTTTTCGACAGCTGCTACGAGGTGATTAAGGAAGCGTGTGACGTCGTTATCGGCGTCGTCGACCGCAATCCAGGCCGCCGGGGCGGCTTCCGATTTGGCCACCCACTCCGCGAGAAGCGTTGTCTTGCCGAAACCGGGCGGCGCCGTCAGCACGGTCAGCCTGGTCGTTAGGCCGCGATCGAGGCGGGCAAACAAAGCACTGCGCTCAACCGCGACCGCTCGCCTGGGAGGCGCGACAATCTTTGCCGCGAGAATCGGCTGTCGCGACATGATCGGGTCGGCACGCGCCTCTCTGCCTCGCCGGTTGACCATCGCCAGTCCTAATCGTTACCCGAATCGGCCCCGCTGACCATTTGTGTGTAGAGACTGGCAGCGCTGCCGCCGTTCCAAATCAACCGACAATGTCTCATTCGATACATGGCACGCCTACACCGCGCCCATAACGTGCCCCTATACCCGCGCAGGCGAGGACAACACCGGAGTCCCCCTCCTTATTGGACGGTCGGACGGGCGCACAGTCGTGACTTGCAAGGTTAAGACTCGGCCTCACCGACCAAAGCCACCCCGCCTGCGCAGGTAGCACTACCGATGAACGGCTTTGCGAAGAGGCAGCAAGGCGTTGCTCGGGGTCGCTGCGCAGGCAGCGTCCTCACCTTTCTCATTCCCGGGCGCGTGGACCAACGCCGCGGCGCGGGAAGCGAATCGGGATTCAGGGCCGGCGGTTGAGGCCCAGGGGAAAAACGACAGGAGGGGACACATGAATCCAGGCAACTTGGTGGCTATGAGCTGGCGGCAGCGCCTGCTCGGCCTGTTGTCGTTGCTCGCCGTCTTCGCTGTAGTCGCCGCGGCTTGCGGTGACGATGACGACGACGACAGCGGCGACGTCGCAACGGAGGAGGAGGCGCCTGCGGACGACGACGAAGCGACCGCGGATGAAGGGGAGGATGGGGCTGATGGCTCGGCGACAGAGCTCGGTTACGAGCGCCAGGAGGGCGGCGATCTGATCCTGGCGGCGACCGAGCAGAGTTCGTTCGACCCGCACTTCTCCAGCTTCGCGACAGACATCGGCTACGAGCGCATGCTATGGCGCGGCCTCTACTCGCTTGACGCCGAGAACAACGTGGTCTTTGCGGACAACGGAATCGCCGCCGGCGATCCTGAAGTGTCCGAAGACGGCATGACCTACACCGTGACGCTGAACGAGGGGCTGCTCTGGTCCGACGGTGACGACCTTACCGCCGAAGACTATGTCGCGGGGATCCTGCGCACGTGCAACCCTGTTAACGCCGGTGAGTACTCCTATCTGCTGGTGGACTACTTCCCGGTGGCCGGTTGCAACGAGTTCTACACCGCGGATCCGGCAACGGCCGACCTGCAGGCGCTACAGGACGCCGTTGGCGTGAGGGCAGTCGACCCGCTGACAATCGAGTTCACCCTGGCGCAGCCTAAGGGCAACTTCCCGATCGCGCTGACGCTCTGGCTGACGTTCCCGGTGCCGACGCACCTCGAGCGCTTCGCCAGCCAGACGCCGGATGCGCCTGCTGAGTGGGGCACGGATCCCGGCCAGCTGGTCTACAACGGGCCGTATGTGCTGACCGACTACGCCACGGGCGACAGCATCCGCATGGAGCCCAACCCGAACTGGCCAGGCGCGGTCCAGCCGACGCTGGACTCCATCACCTTCCTCTTCATTGACGACCTGGCGGTGGCCGCAAACGCCTACAGAACCGGTGAAATCCAGGCGACTGTGGCTAACCAGGTGGAACTGTCCGTCCTCGAATCGGAGTTCCCGGACGAACTGATCTCAGTCAACGTACCGAGGACGACGGCGCTTCAGTTCCAGCTCGACCCTGAGCTTTCAGGCAACGAAGTCCTGACGATTCCTGAGGTCAGGCTGGCTTTGGCACGCGCTACCGACCGCGAGACCCTCAACGAGGTAGTCTTCCAGGGCTCCAACGAGCCGACGACTAGCTGGATCCCTGAGAGCGACTCGGGCCGGCCTAAGGATCAGTACGAGGACATCATCGGCTTCGATCCTGAGGCCGCCAGGGAGCTTCTGGCCGAAGCAGGATTCCCGGACGGTGAGGGCTTCCCGGGGATCACGCTGATCCTCGTCGACGACGCCTCCAACCGTGCCCTCGGTGAGTTCCTGCAACAGCAGTGGGCCGAGATCCTCGGCATCGAGCTTGAGCTGGAGATCGTCGACAGCCAGACGCGCCAGGACCGCTTCACGAACGAAACGTTCGAGTTGTCGATCGGCGGCTGGCAGCACGACTATCCCGATCCTGAGAACTGGATCCTGGGCCTCTTTGGCACGAACGACAGCAACAACAACACGAACTGCGCCGATGAGCAGATCGACGCGCTGATCGCGGAGGCTGTCTTCAACGACAACAACGAGGAACGGCTCGACCAATACCGGCAGATCGAGGACCGAATCATCGAGATCGCCTGCGGGTACGCCCCGATCTACCACAACAACAGGTACTACCTGATCAACTCCGACCTTGTCGGATTTGTGGAGTTCCTGAACGGCGGACAGGACGGCAGCCTGCCCGGCGACTGGTTCGCGGAGGCCTGGGGCATCCGCGCTTAGAATTCGCTCGGAGCGAGTTCTAAAGAGGGGCCGGTAATCCGGCCCCTCTGCTATTCACCGGCCGGCGACGACTGAGCGCACAGGGCGGCCGAGGCGAGACTGATGGCGCAGTAAGACTGCAGCGCCTGCTGACACTCTGGATGCCCGGCGCCGAGCTCGGCGCAGAGTCCGCTGACGGCGCCGGCGCAGGGCGGCTCGGCGTACTGCAGCTCGCGACAGAACTCTTCGATCCGGCCGGGACTGTCGGCGAACGTTGTTGGCAACTGCGTTCCGCTGAGCACTGGGGTTAAGGTCGCCCGGGGAGTGGCCGCCTGGCTCTCGACCGGGTCCCCCTGCTCGTCCACCTGCTGCTGATCGAAGCCAACAAGAACGAAAGCCAGGATCGCGGCGATAATGAGCACCCCGAGGACGGCCCGCCAGACCACGCCGCTGTCCATGCCGGTAGGGTAGTACCGCAAATTCGGAACCGAGGCAGCGATTTCCTATAATTTCGACCACGTTTGCTGAGTCAAGACTGAGAGGCGCTATGGACTTCCACGACACACCTGAGCAGGCATCCTTCCGTGCGACGGTCAAGGAATTCATCGACAAGGAGCTGCCCGACGAGTTCAAGCGCAACCCGGACGCGGCGACACGCCGGCCGGGCGCTGGGCCCTACGGGGAGAGCGTGGACGCGATGAAGGCGTGGACGAAGAAACTGGCCTCGCGCGGCTGGGTGGCCCCGGCCTGGCCGTCTGAGTATGGCGGCGCCGGCCTCTCTGTCATGGAACAGTTCATCTTCAACGAGGAGATGGCGATGTCGCGCGCGCCACGACCGGGCGGCATCGGTGTCGGCTTCGCCGGCCCGACGATCATCGCCGCCGGCAACGAAGACCAGAAGAAGAAGTACATCCCGGACATCCTTTCCGGCGACGTCGTCTGGTGCCAGGGCTTCTCGGAGCCCGGATCAGGTTCGGATCTCGCCTCGCTGCAGACCAAAGCCGTGCGCGACGGCGACGACTACGTCGTCAACGGGCAGAAGATCTGGACCTCCGGCGCGCAGTTCGCGCAGCGCATGATCCTGTTGGCGCGAACGGATCCTGAGGCGCCGAAGCACAAGGGCATCAGCTACTTCCTGCTCGACATGAAGAGCCCGGGCATCACGATCCGACCCCTGATCAACCTCGCCGGCCTGGCCGGCTTCAACGAGGTTTTCTTCGAGGACGTGCGCATCCCGCGGGAAGACCTCTTGGGTGAGGAGAACCGGGGCTGGTACATCGCCACGACCACGCTTGACTTTGAGCGCTCGAGCATCGGCTCCGCGGTTGGCGTGCAGCAGCAGGTTGAAGACCTGATTCGCTACGCCAAGAAGTATCCGGACGTGAGCAGGCTCAACGATTCTCCGGCATTGCGTTACGAGCTCTCGGACAGACGAATTGAGGCAGAGGTCTCGAAGATGCTTTCCTACCGCGTCGTCACCCTCCAGGACCGAGGGCTGATCCCCAACTATGAATCGTCGATCACCAAGCTCTTCTCATCGGAGCTCAGCCAGCGCATCAACAACACGGCGATCAAGGTCTTCGGACTGAGCGGCCAGGTGATGGGCGGCGAGCGGGCTGTGCGGCGCGGCAACTACGCCCGCGGCTACATGCTCACGCTGGCCTCGACCATCGCCGGTGGGACCTCAGAGGTGCAGCGCAACATCATCGCCACACGCGGGCTCGGTCTACCGCGCGACTAAGCTCTTGGACGGCTCGCGACGCTGTGTGGTCCGATAGCCAGAGTTACGAAAACTACATGGGCCGTTGGAGTCGCGAGGTGGCTCGCCGCTTCCTTCCCTGGCTGGCTACCCGGCCGCAAGCGTGCTGGCTCGACGTCGGCCGCGGAACCGGCGCTCTAAGCAGGGAGATAGCTGCCTCCTGCCGGCCGGAGCGGATCTGCGGGATCGAGCGCTCCAGCGGGTACCTGGTTGCCGGTGGCGGCCAGGACGTCGTGCAGGGCGACGCCGGGTCGCTGCCTCTTGCCGCCGACACCTTCGACTACGTCGTCTCGGGCCTTGTCCTGAACTTCCTCCCGGATGTACCGCGGGCTCTCGCGGAAATGCGGCGGGTCACTCGACCCGAAGGCACGATAGCCGTCTATGTCTGGGACTACGCCGACGGCATGCAGATGTTGCGCTACTTCTGGCGCGCCGCGGCCGAAGCCGACAGCTCCGGTGCAGAGCACGATGAGGGCGCCCGCTTTCCGATCTGCCGCCCCGAGGCGTTGCAGAGAGCCTTCGTCTCCGCGGGCCTGGGCGCAGTCAGAGTCGAACCCATCGAGGCGCCAGCCCACTTTGCCAACTTTGATGACTACTGGGCGCCCTTTCAGCGCGCCCAGGGGCCCGCTGCTGT
Source organism: Dehalococcoidia bacterium (assembly GCA_035711945.1). Classification (GTDB taxonomy): domain Bacteria; phylum Chloroflexota; class Dehalococcoidia; order WHTO01; family WHTO01; genus DASTBR01. Next base: position 4,908 of record DASTBR010000048.1, on the reverse strand, counting down.
CTACCTGTCGCAGCTCACGAGCGAAGGACGGCAGGCACTTCGGGGACGCCTCGAAGGATCACTTCCCACCAACGCCGATGGCTCTATCGACCTCACGCTTAGAGCCTGGGCCGCCCGCGGAGCGAACTGAGCGGCTAGCCCAGCTCGGCCAGGGCTATCTCAATGGCCTCGTCAGTAAGAAAGTGTGCCAACAACCCGTCCGGGTTGTTGAAGAACCAGACGTGAAGCATGGCGGTCTGGTCGGAGATCTGCAGTGAGCCGGGAGGGCAGATGCCGTTGATCTTCACGACCGGCGGCCCAGCCGACGTCACGCAGCCATTTTCATGAGTGTGCCACTCGAGGCCAGCGTCAAGGTCGAGCCGGGCCGTATGGGAGACGTACATGACACCGGCCAGGATCATGCGCCCATCCTTGGTCTTGATGTAGACGAGATTCTCGGGCCGCTCACTGTCCAGGGCGACACCGTCGACCTGGTATTCGACGTTGCGGAAGTGAGCGGAGCCCCAAGTGCCATAGCGGAAGCGCGTGATCTGCTCGAACCCTGCCGCCTCGGCTACGGCGAAGTCGGCGAAACGTGCGGCATCGCGCAGCGAGCGACCGTATAACTCTTCTTCGGCCCTCGGATCGCTCGTGCCGTGAACCTCATGGCCATCATCAGCTTCCTCGCCCTCTTCGTGGGCGTGCTCCGCAGTGTCTCCTGCGTCTGGCTCCATGTGCTCATGGGCGACCGCCGCCTCGTCGTGGCTGTGCCCACCGCCACCTAACCCTCCATCGACGCTCATCGCGGCGACGAGCGAGGTCCCGCCCAGCGCCAGCAGCCCGGCCGCCGGAATGATGGCCGCCAGTCGGCCACCGGCCTCGTAACGCCCATACAGGAACGCCAGCGAACCGGCGACGATGACCGCGATGCCTGCCCCGAACAGGACGTGGCCCGGGTTGGACAGCGTGAAGATGCCTTCCTCCGCAGCAAGGTCGGGGTCGGCGGCGTGAAGTGCGGCATCCCATGCCAATCCGACGAGCAACACAATCACGCCCGCGAGGGTTATCCAGGGCGAGAAGCTGCTGGCCTTAGCTCTCAAGACTTGTCGGTTTCTCACTGCTGATTTATCCGCACGACTCGGGTACTACTGTAGCGCCGCGAGCGCCAGGCGAAAACGAAAGGCAAGAGTCCTGTCCGCATGGCCCGACGAGCCTACGATGGTTACGTGAACTTCTCATTTAGCCCCGAACAAGAATCGTTTCGGGCAGAGATTCGCGACTTCCTCAACGAGTCGCTCGATCCCTCACTCATGGCCGATGACGACGTCGTGCTTGGCATCGGCACAGGCGAGGACGAGCGCGACCGCGACTGGCTAAAGAAGCTGGCCCAGAAGAACTGGGTAGCCCCGGCCTGGCCCAAAGAGTACGGCGGCCTCGGTCTCGGCGTCATGGAGCAGTTCATCTTCAACGAGGAGATGGCGCTGGCGCGCGCACCGAAGCCGAACTTCCTGGCCATCGGCCTCGCCGGACCGACGATCATGGTCCACGGCAACGACCAGCAGAAGAAAGAGCACCTCGCGGGCATCCTCAGCGGCGACGTCTACTGGTGCCAGGGCTTCTCGGAGCCCGGCTCAGGCTCGGACCTCGCCTCGCTGCAGACGAGAGCCGTCCGGGACGGCGACGATTACGTCGTTAACGGTCAGAAGATCTGGACCTCGGGCGGCCATCGCTCCGACCGCATGATGCTCCTTGCCCGCACGGACACGGAGGCGCCCAAGCATAAGGGGATCAGCTACTTCCTGCTGGACATGCACAGCCCGGGAATCCAGGTCCAGCCGCTCGACAACATGGCCGGGACGCACTCCTTCAACCAGATCTACTTCGACAATGTTCGGGTGCCGGTCAGAGACCTGCTCGGCGAGGAGAACCGTGGCTGGTACTACGCCGTTACCACCCTCGACTTCGAGCGCTCGAGCATCAACTCGGCCGCCTCACTACAGGCTCTCCTGGACGAGATCCGGGATGCCGTGCAGGCTCATGCGGGCGGGCTGCTTGGCACGCCGACCGCACGCTACGAGTTGGCGGACCGCTACATCGAGACGCACGTCGCGCGGATGATGTCCTACAAGGTCGCCAGCATCCAGGCGTCGGGCCAGATCCCCAACGTCGAAGCCTCGGTCACGAAGCTCTATGCCTCCGAGCTCAGCCAGCGCATAGCGCGGACAGCTACAAGCCTGTTCGGGCTTTACGGACAACTGGTGAATGGCTCGAGCCACGCGCCACTGGCCGGGCGCCCCGGAAGAATGTATCTCGCCGCGGTCGGCTCAACGCTCGCCGGCGGCACGTCGGAGATCCAGCGCTCGGTCATCGCCGGGCGTGGCCTCGGCCTACCGCGCGAATAGAACGCGCCGCGATTGCTCAGCCCTTGAGGCTTTCCATGTGCATGCGCGGGTGGCCGATGGCCACCATCTCCATCATGTCCTGCACGCTGAACTTTCCGCGGCCCGGGATCTCGATGCTCTTGTCGAGGCCCTCATCGGGTACCGCGCGGTAGATCTCGGCGGCACGGGCGCCGTTCTGCCTGAGGAGCTGGACAACCTCGTCCTTCGATGGGTTGGGGTGCTCTGACGCGTGCTCAGCGTTCATGGCGTCAATGTCCGGGGGCGTCAACTGCTCTCCGGCTGCGAGCATCTGCGTACGCTCAGCTATGAACTTGTGGCTCGACGCAACGTGATGCGCCACGGTTGCCACACTGCGTTCCTCGCCGGCTGCTTCGCCCGTCCATCTCTCGTCGGGACAGTTCTCAACGGCGGCGATGAACTCCTTGTTGGCCTCGTCGAATCGGCGCGCGTAATCTTCGCCTTTGCTCATCCCGTCCTCCTATGACCAGAATTCGTCGACCTTGTTGGGGTCGTCGAACATCTCCCAGACCTCGGCGACCTTGCCATCGCGCAGGTGCGCGACCAGAGTCGCCTGGTAAGACACCGATTTTCCCTCGCGGGAAGCCGAATTAGTTGTAAGGCCCACCGCATGCTCGTCGTTGCCGAGGACGTCGTGGACCTCGAGGCGGAAGGTTCCTCCACTGCCCTCGACAAGGCGGCCGAGCAGCTCGAAGACCTTCTGCTTGCCCTCGTGGGCGCCGGAAAGTGGGCCCTTTCCCGGGAGGTGGAAGGTCACGTCGTCCGCGAACCCGGCGTCAATCGTCGCCATGTCGGCGCGGCCGAAGGCCTCGTAGAGGCTCCTTAAGAGAGCCGCGTTCGGATGGTCTGCCATGTCTTCCTCCGATCTAGAGAACTGCGTCCGCGAGAAGATCGACCTGCTTCAGGTCGGCGACCGTGGGATCGAGAATCAGTTCGTCGACGCCGGCATCCTCAAACGCCTTGACTGCGCTCTTGAGTGCATCCGGGCTGCGCAGGCCTGAATCGGCGATGGTGTCCGCGTAATCGCCCAGCGCCGAATAGTAATCCTTGAGATACGCTTTCGACTCGTCTGTGTTCTCGTCACCGAGAGAGTAGTAGGCGAGGGCAACGATTCGCGGTTTGTCGCTCCGGCCCGCCTTCTTCCAGGCGTCATGGACGCCGGGGACGAAGGCGCCCACCTGGTCTGGAGGCAGGCCACCGGAGGTCCAGCCCACGCCCCAGCGCGCCGCCCGTTCTGCAGAGAGCGGGATATAGCCGCCAATCAGGATCGGAACCTTGCCATCACGCACAGGCGCGGGGGTAAGCGCCTTTGACGTCCCTTCAACCAGCTCGCCATTCCAGGCCCGGTGCATGATGTCGAGCAACTCATCCATGTAACGTCCGCGGCCCTTGAAGCTCGTCCGCGAGGCGGTGTTGTCGTCCTCGCGCCAACCGACGCCAAGGCCAAGGGTGAGCCGCCCGCCGGAGATCTGGTCGACGCTGGCCGCCTCTTTGGCCAGGAGAACGGGGTTGCGAGCCGTAGCGACCAGCACGTTCGTCAGCAACCGAATGCGCTCGGTCACCGCGGCAGCCGCCGCAAGCGAGATCAGCGAGTCATAGCTGGGGTAGGCCACGGCGTCGATCGTGGCCAGTGACGAGAAGCCCTTCTCCTCGGCGCGCTTTGCCCAGTCGACAAGAAGACGACCCGGGGTTCCCGGAACCGGATTCGGAAGTCCGATACCAATTTCCACACAATCCTCCTCGCGAGCGACCCTGAGGGTCTGCGGTCTATCTCAAGCTAGTGCAGGCAGGACGGGAGCTAGGACCAGAAGTCGTCCCACGCGCCGGTGTCCAGCGGCATGTCCCAAGCCTCGGTGATCCGACCGTTCTCGATGTGAGCTACGAAGGCCAGTGGCATGTCCAGCTTCTTGCCGGCGCGCGCCGCCGTCATCTGATCCAGGTTGACACCGTGGTCGGGGCTGCTGACGGTGTCGTGAAGCTTTACCCGAAGCGTGCCCTCGCTTAACTCCATGAGTAAGGAGATCGTCTGCGCGAGGCCGACGAAACCCTTGTGGTCGCCTGCGACAGGGCTGCGTCCTGGGATGTGCCAGACGAAGCCCGGTGCCAGCAGCTCGTCCAGCGTCTCCAGGTCGTTCTTGTTCAGCGCGTCGTGAATCTTGCGCATCACGGCCGCGTTGCGGTCTTGGGTCAGGGTCGTGTCCCTGGCGATCAACTCGAAATACTCTCCATGTGCCCTGCCGGGTGCCCGATTCCGATCATCTCGATCATCTGCGCCGTGGTTATCGGATCGTCCGACACGGGCATCTTGAGAGTCTTGGACAGCTGATCGTCGGACATCGAGCGGATTATCCCGGCAGCCTTGTGCCCGTCCTCCTTGAGCAGCGTCAGCACTTCATCTCGGCTGGGATTGGGGTTCTGGCTGGCGTGCTGAGCATTGCCCTGGTCGATCATCTCCATCGAAAGCGGGGGAGCCTGTCCGCCGGCGCCGACCGCCTGGGCGATCCCGACG
>DASTBR010000047.1:0-3153 GCA_035711945.1 Dehalococcoidia bacterium | reverse complement strand
TCCCCTGCAACAATGGAGGGGAGATGTCCGCTACGGAGGCGACAAGCCCCCGGCCGGCTCTCCTCCCCGCACGGCCACTCAGCCGCGAAGCGATGATGCTCGCGGCGCTGGTCCTACTCGGCGCCGCTGCATCGGCTGTGTGCCTTGCACTCACCGTGAAGCTCTCCTTCCTGGAGTTCTTCCCCGGGGAGTACGGGACCTCCATTTTCCTGCCGCAGATGATTCCTGACTGGCAGACCGCGGTCGCTGCTTTTGCCCTGGCCTACGTCGCCCTGCTGGTCGTCTGGGCTCTTGTCTTGAGAGCTATCTCAAGCGACGAAACCGGCAGTGGTTACACACGGTTCCTGATCTTCGCTTTTCCCCTCGCCTTCGTAGTCATTCTCAGCTTCATGTACCCGCCGTGGTCGCTAGATTTCGTCCACAACGTGTCTGATGGTCGGACTCTCTGGTTGTATGGGGACAATCCAATGGTAGCGCCCCCGCACGACAATCCATTTCCTGTATTGCAGTACTGGGGTCATCTCCCGGCGCCGTATGGGCCGCTCTGGTTCACTCTGCTGTTTCCCGTACTGCTGGCCGGCGAGAGCGCCGAGGCTGCTCTGCACGTCGTCAAGCTCTACCAGGGGCTGTTCTACCTGGGCACAGCCGCGCTGATTTACCTGATCGCGAAGAGACTGACGCCGGGGCGTGAGCTGTTCGCCTTCGCGCTCTACGCCTGGAATCCGTTCGTCTTCCTGCGAGTCGTGGGCAACGGCCACAACGACCTGACGATGCTGTTCTTCGTCGTCCTGGCGCTCTGGCTCCTGCTCGAACGCCGATGGCGTTGGGCGATCGTGGCTCTCGCGGCTTCGGCCCTGGTGAAGTACGCAACGCTGATGCTCGGCCCGGCGCTACTGCTCTGGGCTTACTGGAGCTTCGAGGACAAGGGTTTGTTCTGGCGCGAAACCGGGATCGGTGTTGGCCTCTCGTTGCTCTTGACGGTCGGCCTGTTCGCATGGTTCTACGATGGCCTCGACACGTTCGATTCTGTCCGCAACCAGTCGGAGCTGCTGGCCAACTCGCCCGCACACCTGCTGGCCGCCTACCTGGTCTTCGACGGCTGGAGCATCGACCGAGCCACCGAGCTGGCAAGGTGGCTTTCGTATGGGGCGTTCGCAGTCATCTATCCGCTGACGCTGGTTGTTCTCTGGCGGTCGGGACGGACCGCCATTGAGCTGGTGGCTGTCCTCGGTCTCACGTTCCTCGGTTACCTGGCCGTCGGCTCAGTCTGGTATCAGCCGTGGTACCTGGTCTGGCCGCTGACTCTCTTTGTCCTCGTGCCCGGGCGCTGGGCCGTTGCGCTATGCGTGGCGCTGACGATCGGCGGGCTAATACCAGACTTCGTTATGTGGTACGGCACGAAGCTCGAGCTGCTGCGCGACCATCACCTCTGGCGCATCGCGCTGGTCATCGGGACTGGATTCGTACCGGCGGCGCTGGTGATGTGCTGGGGCTGGCTGACCTACCGGCGGGCGTTGCCTGTTGGAGAGCCGAGTCAGCCGACGGCGACCTTAGTCGAGCGGCGCGAGGCGATGGCCTCGCGGTAGACGGCCACGGTATTGATCGCAGCTTCATGCCAGGTGAAGCGCTGCTGCACCCACTCGCGCCCGGCGGTTCCCATGCGCTCGCGCAGGCCGGCGTCGTCCATCAGGCGCTCGATCGCATCGGCCATGGCCTGCGGATCGCGGGCCGGGACGATGATGCCGGTCTTGCCGTCGGCCACGACCTCGGGCAGCGAGCCGCCGTCGGTAGAAACTACAGGCAGACCGCAGGCCATGGCCTCGACAGCGGGCAGGCCGAAACCCTCGTAGGTCGAGGCGACAACCGAGATCTCGGCCGAGCAGTAGGCCTGGGCGAGCTGCTCATAGGAAAGGCGGCCGGTGAACTCGATGCAGTCGGCGACGTGATAGCGCGTGACCAGGTCGGGCGCCGACCAGAGATCTTCGAGCTTCTTGTCGACGACGATTAGCCGCACCTCGCGCTTCTTCCGCAGGATGGAAAGCGCCTGGATCATGAAGAGAAAGCCCTTCTTCTTGTCCTCGGTCGTGCCGACGTAGATCAGAGTGTTGGGACGCTTCTTGATCTCGGGACGGGGGTAGAAGTTGTCCGTGTCGACGCCCAGGTAGACGACGCGCATCTTCTCTTCGGGCACGCCGACGTACTGTTGGACCTGCCGTGAGGCTGCCTCCGAGTCCGTTAGCACCAGATCCATCGCGCCGGCGACCAGGCGGTGCATGAAAATCGGGTAGAAGAAGCTAGCGCCGAGCACCTGGTTGAGCTTCTCGTTATGGACCTGGCGCAGGTGGGCGATGCGGTCGATGGCGAGGGGGTGGTGGTAGGTGGCGACGACCGGTACGTGCAGCGTCTTCATCAAGGCCATGCCGTAGCCGAGCGTCTGGTTGTCGTGGATGATGTCGAAGCGCCGTGAGGGATTTTTGAAGAGCCGGCTCAGGTAGCGATAGGCGCGAAGCGAGAAGCTGTTGGCCTCCGGGAAGAACCCCACGCGGCTGACCATCAGCTCGTAGAAATTGATCGGGTTGAGAAGGATCGACGGGGTGCCGGCGCGACGAATGGCGCCGGTCTTGTACTCGAAGAAGCGGTGGTTGTGCAGGTAGTGAACCTCGACCTCGGGCGGCAGGTCAGGTAATGGCGGCCCCACGATCGCGTGGACCTCGTGTCCCAGCCGCGTCAGCTCGCGGGCAAGGTAATAGAGGTAGATCCCCTGGCCGCCGGAGTACATGTTGCCGCGGTAGAGCGTCAGGCCTATGCGCAGGCGATCAGGGTCGAGTTGTCCGTGGCCATTCTCGGAAAGCCTGACGTGGAGAGGGGCGGCGTCAGCCAGGGACGGAGGCGGCTCGTTCGGCCGCCCTAGTTGCTCAGTCAGGGGGCTCCCTCTTTTGGTTCAGGCCGTCGAGACAATCATCGCCTCCGGGTTGTCGCTGGCCTGTTGGAGGTCTGACTCGACCATCATCTGGACGAGCTGGTCGAACATCACGTGCGGCTTCCAGGCAAGCTTCTCGTGGGCCTTGCTGGAGTCGCCGCGGAGGACGTCGACTTCGGCAGGACGCAGGAAGCGCGGGTCGGTGCGCACGTAGTCGCGCCAGTTCAACTCGA